>CAYWBA010000212.1:0-5814 GCA_964455955.1 uncultured Planctomycetota bacterium
TTGACGCGATCAACTCACTAAACCTACCTCGATACGGTTTGGGTAACTATGTGGTTAGTTCGCCGCATCAGCCGCCGACGCAGGCTGAAGCGAAAGTACTGAAAGACCTCTCCAGAGCTGGCAAGCGTTTGATGGGATTCTGTCGTACTAACCTGTTCAAGCGGTTGGAAAGCAGCGGCCAGGTGTTTGTACAATCTGTTGAGAGGCATATCTTACGAAACCACGTGTATCTTTACGCAATTGAGAACGATTTACCACTGCCTATCGGCAGCCAAGATGCAGGAGTGCTCGATGCCCGTATCTACGATGAAGATGCCGATGGAATCAGTGACTCGTCAGAGCTTTTTGGTGATGATGAGAACGATGAAGAAAAAAGGCACGTAGCAAAGACAAGTGACCTGCGCACTGAAGAGGACTTCCGACGCTACGCTTCCGAAGTATATGCTGAATACGACTCCATGTACAAGGGCCGCTTCAAGTGGCTCCGTTCGAGTCTCTTCAAGAAGAGTCTTGCCAAAGACCTTCACAACGATGCTATGGCACTCCTGAAAGTTCTTAGCAGAAGTGGTGAATGGGATGCTAACAAGGACACGAAGCTGGCAGCGCTTTTTAATCTGTTGAGTGAGAAGTACCCGAACGAGAAGGTCATCGTTTTCTCCCAATTCGCTGATACTGTGCGCTACTTGGAAAAAAATCTGTCCTCACGCGGGATATCCAGACTGGCAGGCGTCACGGGCGGCTCGCCCGACCCAACTTACCTTGCTTGGCAGTTCAGTCCGGTGAGCAACGAGAAGCAGGACCAGATCAGCCCAAAGGACGAGTTGCGTGTTCTCATTGCCACGGACGTTCTAAGCGAAGGACAGAATTTGCAGGACTGCTTCATCGTCGTCAATTATGACCTGCCCTGGGCAATCATTCGACTTGTCCAGCGAGTAGGGCGAGTGGATCGTATCGGACAGAATGCGGAGAACATTCTCTGCCATTCATTCCTGCCTGCAGACGGTGTGGAAAAAATCATTCGTCTGAGAGGCAGGCTAAGGCAGCGGCTTAATGAAAACGCTGAAGTTGTCGGTACAGATGAAGCGTTCTTCGAGGACGACCGTAATGACCAGGCCGTGCTCGATCTCTATAATGAGAAAGCAGGTATCATGGATGGCGATGCTGATACTGAAGTCGACCTTGCATCGTATGCATACCAGATTTGGAAAAATGCCATAACCAGAGACCCCAGGCTACAGAAGCTTATTCCTGAGCTGCCGCCAGTCGCCTACTCGACACGGCCCCACCAGCCAAGCGATAAAGAACCTGAAGGTGTCCTTGTGTATCTTCGTACTGCGGAAGGCAATGACGCCTTGGCCTGGCTTGATAAAAAGGGAAATAGCGTAACGGAGTCCCAGTTCTCGATTCTGAAAGCAGCGGAATGTAAGCCTGATACGCCTGCGCTGCTGCGGCAGGAAAATCATCACGCGCTGGTTCGGAAAAGCGTCGAGCTTATTATGGAAGAAGAGAAATCAGTGGGAGGACAATTGGGACGTCCTTCAGGGGCGCGCTTCCGTACCTACGAGCGACTCAAGCGCTACGCGGAGGAGATTAAAGGCTCTCTCTTTGAATCCGAAGAACTGCTTAAAGCTATAGATGAAATCTATCGCTACCCACTGCGCCAGTCAGCTACCGACGCCTTGAACCGGCAACTTCGCAGTGGCATATCTGACCAGAACCTTGCTGAACTCGTAATAGCCCTACGGGGAGAAGATCGTCTTTGCTTAGTCCACGAAGAACAGCAGACTCAAGAACCTCGGATTATCTGCTCGATGGGCTTGAGTGAAAGCTCTGGGAGCGAGTAGGGCATGTCCATCAACTTCGACAGGATGCGCGACTACCTCAAGGACTTTGAGTTCCATAAACTATTTATTGAGGAACTCGGCTGGTCGCAGCCGACTGCAAGGCAATCGGTCTCATTTGCAGTCAAAGAGGTTCCCTGTATACGCCGTCAGATTGCTCACCTTGCTGGTGTTGCGGTTCTTGAAGTTACTATTCAGGACGGCTCAATCCCGGACGCCAGAACACGTGCTGCCATTCATAAGGAGATATCCCAACTTCACCATGAGAACTTGCTGATATTTCTCGACAAGGATCGTATTCACAGTCTCTGGTACTGGGTTAAGCGGCAGGACGGGAAGTTATTCCCACGCGACCACATCTACGTAAAGGGACAGCCCGGCGACCTTTTTATCAGCAAGCTCGGCCAGATAGTCTTCGACATCGGCGAGTTGAATGAGAGCGGCGACATCTCCGTCGTTGAGGTTGCGAGCAGGTTGAAAAAAGCTCTTGATGTCGAGCGCGTAACGAAGCAGTTCTATGGCGAATTCCAAGAGCAGCACATCGCTTTCCTCGAATTGATCCAGGGTGTTCCAGACGAGAAGCAGTGCCGCTGGTATGCCTCTGTAATGCTCAACCGGCTGATGTTCATTTACTTCCTCCAGAAGAAGGGCTTTCTTGACAACGGCAATCTGGACTACCTCCAGAAGAATCTCGAACAAAGCCAGAAGAAGGGCAATAATTTATACTTTCGCGGCTTCCTGAAGATGCTTTTCTTTGAAGGTTTCGCCAAGCCGGAAGAGCGGCGGTCCGTTGAGGCCCGCAAAATTCTTGGCACAATCAAATATCTGAACGGTGGCCTATTTCTTCTCCATGTCGTCGAGCAGGAGAATCCTAACCTCGACGTGCCTGATGAGGCGTTTGAGAATTTGTTTGCCCTATTCGAGCGCTACTCCTGGAACCTGAATGACACGCCGAGCGGCAAAGATGATGAGATCAACCCCGATGTTTTGGGTTACATCTTCGAGAAGTACATCAACCAGAAAGCCTTTGGAGCCTATTACACCCGTACTGAAATTACTGAATACTTGTGCGAGCGAACAATCCACCATCTCATTCTCGATGCTGTGAATACTCCCGAAGCGGTGAAAAAGCATCCCATAAGGGGTCTCAAGATACGCAGCTACGAAACCATAGCCGACATGTTGATGGCCCTTGACGCCACTGTCTGCAGGCAACTTCTTCTCGAAGTCCTGCCCGACCTCAGCTTGCTTGACCCGGCCTGCGGGTCCGGCGCGTTCTTGGTCGCGGCGATGAAGACACTCATCAACATCTACTCTGCCGTTATTGGAAGAATCAAATTTCTCAACGCCCCTGAACTATCTGCCTGGTTGAAAAAAACCGAACACGAACACAAGAGCCTCGGCTACTTCGTCAAAAAGAGCATTATTACAGATAACCTCTTTGGCGTGGACATTATGGAAGAGGCTGCGGAAATCACAAGGCTCCGGCTCTTTCTTGCCCTGGTCTCCGCCGCCGAAAATGTTGACCAGCTTGAACCATTACCAAACATAGACTTCAATATCCTGCCAGGTAACTCTCTTATTGGCCTTATGCGCGTTGACGACAAGGAATTCGAGAAACACATAAAAGGAGACCTTTTTAGAAAAAGCTATAAGCAGATTCTTGCTGATAAAAACCGCCTTATAGACAACTACCGGCACGCCGCCATGTATGCCAAAGACCTTACGGCTTTGCGCGATGATATTCAGAAGAAGAAAAAAGAAGCTTCTGAAGCACTTAATGACATCCTGCTCGAAGACTTCAAGAACCACGGCATCAAGTTTGAGGAAGCGACATGGAACACAGAGAAAAATAAAGCAGGCAAGACAAAGAAAAGGCCGCTTTACGTCGAGGACATAGAAGAACTTCAGCCCTTCCACTGGGGATATGAATTTGATGAAATTCTCAACAACCGGAGCGGCTTTGACGCAATTATCACCAATCCGCCGTGGGAAATCTTCAAGCCCAACGCCAAGGAGTTCTTCGAGGAACACTCGGAACTGGTCACCAAGAAGAAAATGAGCATCCTGGATTTCAAGAAAGAGAAGGCCAAGCTCTTGAGAGACCCGGATATTCGCGGTGCCTGGTTGGACTACCTTGACGGGTATCCCCATTTAAGTGCTTATTACCGTTCCGCCTTGCAGTACGAAAACCAGATCGGCATCGTTGATGGCAAGAAGGTGGGCTCAGACATCAACCTATACAAGCTCTTTATTGAGCAATGTTTCAACCTGCTGCGACCCGGCGGCCTTTGCGGCATCGTTGTTCCCAGCGGCATCTACACCGACCTCGGCACAAGACAGTTACGCGAGATGCTCTTCTCAGAGGCCAGAGTCACGGGACTATTCGGCTTTGAAAACCGCAAGGGAATTTTTGAAGGCATACACCGCAGCTTCAAGTTCGTTGTCCTAACTTTCCACAAGGGCGGAAAAACAGAGAAATTCCCAGCAGCATTTATGCGATACGATGTGGGAGAGTTGGACCGCTTCCCGCAGCAAGGGGCAATCAATATCTCCGTTGACCTCGTCCGCCGCCTTTCCCCTGATTCGCTTTCAATCGTCGAGTTCAAAAATGATTTGGACGTACGCATCGCCGAGAAAATGCTGAAGTTTCCTCTTATGGGGCACGCGGAACCAAGCTCGCCAGCTATCCAATTGGCTCGTGAGTTTGACATGACCGGTACAGGAGCATCGGCATTTGTCGCCAATAAACCACATAATGGATATGTTCCCTTGTTTGAGGGAAAAATGATTTGGCAGTTCGACCATTGCTTCAGTGGAACGAACTTTTGGGTAAAAGAATCTCAAATCCGTAAGTTTCTCGCTGGCAAAAACAAACTGCCAGACTCTTTGCTTAACGCAGACTCATATCGACTTGTCTTTCGTCGGCAATCAGCCAGTACAAACGAGCGAACATTGGTAACCACGGTAATTCCGCCGGCCTTTCATGCAGATAATCTTGCTTCCGTCCTGGTCTTTGATTCGGAGGGCAATCGACTTGTTGGAAACGACTACCAAGTGTTTCTGTGCGCGGTACTCAATAGCTTTGTCATAGACTACAGCGTCCGGCAGCGTGTTACAACCAATCTGAATTTCTTTTTTCTCTACCAACTTCCTATCCCGCGCCTAACCAAGAAGGATGCGGCATTCAAACCTATTGTGGAGCGGGTGGCTAAGCTAATCTGCACGACGGCGGAATTCGATGACCTAGCCAAAGAGGTCGGCCTTCACAGCCACAAGGATGGTGTCATAGACCCGGCAGAGAGGGCTAAACTGCGGGCAGAACTCGATGCGCTGATTGCGCATCTATATGGTCTTACAGAAGAAGAATTCGCCTATATACTAACTACTTTTCCCTTGGTAGATGCCGCTGTAAAAGATGCAACCCTACTGAAATACCGAGATTTAGCATCTATAGCCGAAGCGGAAAAGCCGACAACACTACAGGCTGAGGCAAAATATCGGGACGTGTTTTCAGTTATTGCGTTTCTCAAAGCGCAAATCGGGGTTATTTACGGACTCTCTGAGGCGAACAAGGAATTTCCCCCAAAAAATGATGTTTATTCCGGACTAACCCAGATCAGGAACGATAATTTTTTGTCTGATATGGTTTATAACGTAGTAGAAAGAGAAGCACTGTCCTCACTATACGCTATATCAGACGACGATCTCCTCTACCGCCTTTTGGGGTACTCTCCGAGCGGTAAAGAAAGAGAAATTGAAATGATTAATTCGGAAAGATGCGAAATAATGGAAGCGGCAATCGTGCAGCTGGAGCAAGCAATTAAAATGGCAATTGAGGCAGACAGGTTATTGGCACCAAAGGAAGTTGACCAGCAAGTTGTAGCGTTGATTTCTGCTGGTGAAAACGCAATAGTGGAATTCAAATCCTCCGCGCGTTGGGACATGAAGCAGAACAAGCAAGATAAAATTA
>CAYWBA010000213.1:0-5776 GCA_964455955.1 uncultured Planctomycetota bacterium
TAGAGCCGGCCTCCGGACTGCAGCCGGGCTTTTCGCATATCCAGTCACGACCAGAAGGGAAAGCGGAAAAACGTTAAAGATGAAGAAGACGTTCTCGGATCTCTCGGTCATTGTAGCTGTTAGGGAACAACTTTCCTGCTGTTTGGACGAAGAGACGCTCATTCTCAATCTCAAGAGCGGGGCATACTACTCTCTGGATGCCGTAGGCGCCAGGATATGGAGCTTGATTCAAGAGCCAACGACCATGGGCGAGATACAAGATGTTCTGCTAAGGGAATATGATGTCGAGCCGGATAGCTGTGGCTGTGACTTAGAAGCGCTTCTTACGCAACTCGCGGATAAGGGGCTTATCGAGGTAACTTGAGTTAAAAGTTCAAAGTGATAAATTCAAAGTTGCAGTGTAAAATTAAAAAATTTGAATTATGAACTGCAATTATCAATTTTGCTTTTTGCATTTTGAATTTCTGTCATTCTCCATTTTTCATTCGGCTGAGGTGCACATGGTGCTCAGTACCTCGATTGCAGGTATTCGCCGTGAAGACGAACTGCTTCTCTGCTGCGCCACAACCCGCATGGACGCTGAAAGAGCCAAACGCATCGGAATGCTGCTGACCTGCGACACAGACTGGGCATATCTGCTTCGGACAGCGCTTCGACACGGGGTTATGCCGCTCTTGTACCGGAACCTCAACAGCACCCACCCGGAAGCTATTCCCGAAACCTTCTTGGGCCATCTGCGAGACCTTTTCCGTGAGAATGCGCTGCGCAATCTGTTCCTGACAGCCGAACTGTACAGAATCATTAGTCTGTTCGAGGCGCACGCAATTCCCGCTGTACCGTTGAGGGGGCCGACATTGACCGCATACCTTTATGGAAATCTCGCACTCCGACAGTTCAATGACCTGGACATTCTGGTTCGCAGTCATGACGTCACAAAAGCAAGAGAACTCTTGATCTCCCATGGATACCAGCCAGAGTTTAACCTGACCGGCAAGCAAGAAAAGGCCTTTATCAACTGTTGCGTGACACGCACCTTCACGGGAGGCAACGGCAGGGTCTTTATCGAACTTCATTGGGCAGTAACACCGAGGTACTTTTCTTTTACACCTGATTTCGAACATATATGGAGACGGATTGGACACGTTTCTTTAAGTGGTAACACCATCCCCGCTACCGTCTCTGAAGACTTGCTTTTACTTCTTTGTATTCACGGGGCAAGTCACGCTTGGGAACGGTTAACTTGGATCTGCGACCTTGCAGAACTGTTCCGTGTCCACAAGGCAATGGACTGGCGACTGGTCATCGAACAGGCCGCCAAGTTGGGCATCAGGCGAATGCTTTTTGTCGGTCTCTACTTGGCAAACAACCTCCTGGGAGCAACTTTACCTAATACAGTTCTCAGGAGGATTCATACTGAACCACGGGTAAAATCGCTTGCCACGTCGGCGTACAAAACACTTTTTCGAGAGGCAAACGACCGAACCCAGCGGTTTGAAAGACTGCTCTTTTACCTCAGGGCAATGAGACGCCTGAGCGACAGAGTCCGGTATTGTATCACTCCAAGCTCATCGGACTGGGTATCTACGCCATTGCCGTGCTACTTCTCTTATGTCTTGCGGCCGTTCCGTTTGTTGAGAAAATACGTCCCTGTCTTGGCCAGACATCTTTTGCGACAGTAACCACGCTGAGCCTGCCAACAACTGGGGTCAGGGAGAGAGAAACTACGGCGTGGCGCCATGGTCAGAATACACCATCGTTAGAACACGGGCATGCTTATCCGCTGTCCTACTTTCCGGAAGCTGCTTTGTCTTGTACACCGTAATACTTGTAATATCGAGGATAGTAATAGTAGTATCCGCTGCGGGAAACCCTCATGTTGTTCAGAACTACGCCAATTATCTTCGCACCTGTGTTCTCGATCCTTTCTTTACCCAACTCCACTATCTTGCGGCTGGTGCCGCCGGCCAGGATTACCTGGATTACCCCGTCGGACTGCGCCGCAAGCACTGCAGCATCTGATACAGCAACAAGAGGAGAAGAATCGAGTATCACAGAGTCGAAAGATTCTTTCATCTCGGTCATCAATTCCTTCATCCTGGCGCTGTCAAGCAGCTCAGCGGGGTTTGACGGAATTGGACCGCTGGGCATGAAGGAAAGGTTCTCTATTTCCGTTTCCACTATCAAATCCCGTGCTTTCTCTTCTCCGACCAGGCAGTTGGTCAAGCCCCTGGCTCCGTCCGTCTTGAATGTCTTGTGAATTCGAGGTTTTCGAAAGTCGGAGTCGACCAGAAGCACCTTCCTGCCTGCGAGGGCAAGGGCGATGGACAGATTGATAGCTGTGGTTGTCTTGCCCTCCTGCGGCCCAGCACTGGTAATGACATAGGCCTTAGCCTCCGCGTTCGGCAATGCATAGAGCAGGCTTGTTCTGATATTCCCGTATGCCTCGGAAATAGCTGACTTGGGCTTGCGGTGGGTAAGAAGATCCTTTTCTGTGATGTTTTTCTTGTAAGCCTTAATGCTGGGCACCACACCCAGCAGGGGCAGCTTAACGTACCTGTCGACATCTTCACGACTCTTGATAGAATCATCCATGTGCTCAAGGAGAAACGCCAGCGCTATTCCGGCGAGCAGAGAGAGGAAACCTGCCAAAAGCACATTCTGCGTCTTTCTTGGGCGTACAGGCTCCTTGGGCACTTCTGCCCTGTTCACAATTTGAACAGTGCTGATGTCGAACTTTGCCGACGACTGAAGCTCCTTCTGCCTCTGCACGAATTCCTCATAAAGCTTACGATTGCCTTCCACCTCAGCTTTCAGAGCATCATACTTGCTCATATTTACATCAAACGATTTTGCAAGTTCCCTCTGCTCGTTAAGCAGAGGTTGCAGCTCTTTTTCTTCAGATTCTTTTTCTTCCAATTCTTTCTCGATGCTTCTCGCTATCCTCGAAGCCTCGTTCTGAATTTCCGCACGCAGCACCTCTATCTCGCGGTCAATAACTTTAACTGGATCACTGCCCGGTTTGTAGGTCTGAGCAAGCTTCGCTTTTCTTGTTTCAAGTGCTACCATCTCTTCCCTGTATGCCCGGACTGCAGGGTTGTTCACCACAGAGGGGAGAGACAGTATATTCTCTGCTATTTCCGCGTTCACTACGCTCTTGTACTTGGCTTTGGCCTTTGCGATTTCCTGCTTCACGCTGGTGAGTTGTGTGCTCAATGAAGACAGGGCATCATAGATTATCGCTCTTCGCTTCTCAAATGACAACGCGGAGTGCTTATGCTCGAACTCCTGTAAGGCAGCTTGACTCTCCAGCAGGTTCTTTCTAAGTACCGGGATCTGTTCTGTAATCTTGGTTTCCGCTTCCTCGGAAACATCTCTTTTTTCCTGCCTCACAGTTAGCACGTATTCATCAACCACAGCGTTTATAACTCCCGCGGCGTGCTCAGGGTTCCCGCTTTCGTAACTGACATTCACAAGGTGGGTGTCTGGAATCGGGTCAACCTTTATAGCATCCACGAAAGACTCGACAGGGTCTTTGCTGTTGGCGTACTGTTTAAGTTGCGTCGACCTGAGTCTCTCGAAAACTTTGCTGCAGATGTTCCTGCTTTTAATGAGTCTGTACTGGGTCTCATGATATTTCTGATAAGAGAACCAATCAAGGTAGACATCCTCTATGGAAACGATATTGGGCCTCCTATACTCAATTCGCAAAAGCGCCGTTGCCTGGTAGATTGGTTTGGCCCTGAATGAGGCAATCGTGACACCGGTTACGCTCAGGACAAAGATGACAACAATCAGCCACATACGCTTCCGGACAATCCTGATGTACTCTGCTAAACCAAACTCATGGTCTTGTTTCTGTTCCACGTTGCTGTACTCCCTGCCGAAATAACGGCCTTATATACCAACAATATATCAACCTGCGCCAAAAGTCAAAATCAAATTCTGCCACTGCCGCAGTGTTTGCTCATAAGGACATTGACCAAGGCAGTGCTTCACTTCTCGATAGTAATCACTTTACAGAATAGACTACCCGGTTTTACCGTCTTTTTTCTTTCTCGGGCGCTTCCGTATCCAAGACAATCCCTTCCTTCTAAGACATTTTTGCCACGGAGACACGGAGAACACAGAGGAAGAGCTTTTTTGTTTTTAACCACATCTTTTTCTTCTCGGTGTCTCCTTGCCTCTGTGGCCCGGTTCTGGCATTCTAAGACCGGCTGCGAACTTTCTTGAACTCAAGACAGCAAACAAGTAGAATCTATTAACCGGGTACGCAGAATCGATATCGGGATTGGCCACGGAGATACAGAGAAAAGAAAAAAGAAAGGCTCTTCTCTGTGCCTCTGTGGCAGGAAATGATGGAGGAAAAGTCAAGTGAAGTTATATAGCAAAACCCTGTGTTGGATTTTTCTGGCGGGACTTGTAGCTTCCTGTCATGCCATGACCCCGCGGCCCGCAGTACAGGCCCCGAAAGCGCCGTTTTTCCAAAACCACGCAACAGACCTGGGACTTGACAAGTTCGCCGTGAAGCGGGTCAATCTTGTAGATGTGGACGGCGATGGATGGCTTGACATTTTCATCCTCGATAAACACGGTGGCGAGCTGAGTCTTCTGCTGAAGGGCGGCGGCGGCAACGGCAAACGTAAACTGACAGACTTCACCAAAGAGTCAGGTCTCAAGGAAGCTGCCGGAATGCGCCTGCCAGATTTCATAATCTTCGGAGATGTGGACAACGACGGCGATATGGACGCCTTCCTGAGCCGTTATAACGATTTCGAAAGTTCAGGCAAGCCGGACGATGGCCTGCGCTGCGAACTCCTGCTCAACGACGGCAAAGGCCATTTCGAAAAAGTCAAGGACTCCGGTATTGACAAGCGCTCTGAAACCATATCAGCAGCCGCTTTCCTCGACTGCGACAACGACGGGCTGCTTGACATTTTCACAGGTAACTGGTACCGCTTCTACGGCAAATCCCTCGAATGTTATCCGGACAGGCTGTACCGGGGGAAAGGCGGCGGACGTTTCGAAGAGGTAACTGAAAAACTCGGGCTGTTGACCGTCGCAGAATCAGGTAAGCACAACTCGTCCAGGCCCACATACGGCGTAACACACCTTGATTACAACAACGATGGCTACCAGGACATCCTCGTCTGCGCGTACGGCAGGCAGTGGAACATGCTCTGGCAGAATAACTATGGCGAAAACTTCGTTGAAGTGGGCCGGAAAACCCGCATAGACGGAGATGAAGACAGGAGCGGCAAATATCCCGAAAAAGTCAAGGAATACTTCAAAAAGCATTATGGCGAAGAGCGCGAGGATGAAAAACCCTTCCGCTCAAACGGCAATACATTCGACGCCGCGTGCGAGGATTTCGACAACGACGGTGATGTGGACATCTTCCTGGGTGAAATCTGCCATACCTGGGCGGGTCCTTCATCCGACAGGTCCATGCTGTGCGAAAACCTCGGCAAGAACAACGACTATATCTTCAAACGCTGCCCCCAGGCAATAAAGCGCGAGCACGAAGACCCGAAAAGGTGGAACGAGGGCGACCTGCACGCGGGCTGGCTCGATTTCGACAACGATGGCAGACTCGATTTGCTCATTGCCAGCGGCGACTACCCCGACGGACAGTTCTTGAGACTTTTCAGGCAAGAAGAAAACAGCTCCTTCACCGACATAACGGATAAGTGCGGCTTCAACTGGGAAGGCTGCGGCGGGCTCTCCCTCGGCGACTTCGACCGCGAAGCCCAGACATTCGGCCTCGCTACGCCCCTAG
>CAYWBA010000214.1:0-5343 GCA_964455955.1 uncultured Planctomycetota bacterium
GATAGAATGGATGCTTCACAGTCAAGAGGGCCGAAAGACATGGCTGAGAAAGACCTTTCCAAACCACTGGACAAGTTCGAGTGGGTTGTTGACCTGCTCTACGATGGCAGGCGGCTGGACAAGTTTGTCCGCTACAAGGCGAACTGGCGCAGCCGCAGCACTGTCCAGAAGGTGATAAGGAGCGGCGAGGTCAGCGTCAACGGCAGGCCGGGCAAGCCCAACACTGTTCTCAAGAAAGGCGATGTCGTAACAGTCAAGCTCAACATACCTGAAGTTGACCTCGCAACTATTAAGCTCGACATAATTTACGAGGATGACTACTTCCTGGTACTCAACAAGCAGCCGGGTATTCTCGTCCACCCTGCAGGCAAGAAGCTTTTCGGCACGCTGATTAACGCGCTCCATGCCCGCTACAAGCAGGAGGAGTACGTGCAGCCCATGCTCTGCCACAGGCTTGACGAATTCACCAGCGGCGCGCTGCTTGTCGCCAAGAACGGGGATGTGAAGCGCTACTTCCAGCGCGAGTTCGAGGCGGGGCGGATTGACAAAAGCTATATTGCTCTGGTGGAGGGCGATATTGAGCGGGACAGCGGCCGGATAGAGCTCAAAATCGGCCCGTCGAAGGAGAAGAAGCTGGACAACAGGTTCAGGATGGCGGTCGTCGAGCAGGGCGGCCAGGACTCGGTGACGGAGTTTGAGGTTGAGGAGCGGTTCGGGGATTTCACCCTGGTTCGCCTGAAGCTGCACACGGGCCGCACCCACCAGATTCGCCTGCACATGAAGCATATCGGCCACCCGGTGGTCTGCGACGAGGTTTACTCGGGCAGGGGCACGGTGGCCCGGGCCGATGTCGGGCTCCAGGGCGATGAGGCTGTGCTTGAGAGGCAGGCGCTGCACTCCGCGATGCTGACGTTTGTGCATCCGGTGACTGAGGAAAGGCTAACGGTGGAAGCCGATCTTGCCGAAGATATGAGTAACATGCTCACGCTGTTACGAGGCAGGCCGGCTAATGAAAAGAAACAAACTGAATGACCTTGATGGATCGAAGTGGTTGTATTTTACAAACACAATCTGGAAGACGGATTATCCGCCGGACGTAACGCACCGGCTCCGCAAGGCGCACGGGGCGATGAAGCCGCCCCAGGCGATGCAGGCGCTTGTCGAGTTCTTTACCCGTGCGGGCGAGTCTGTGATTGACCCGTTTGCAGGGGTGGGGGGAACACTTCTGGGCGCCGAGCTTGCAGGCAGGGAGGCCCTGGGCGTGGAGCTCAACCCGCGGTGGATAGGTATCTTCAACGAGATAAAGAAGAACTTCGGCGTGGCCGGCGGCGGGATTGTCAAACTGAACGGCAACGGCGTGCGCAGGTTCCGCTCCCGCATGAGGCAGGGCGACTGCCTGAATGTACTGGGCAGGCTGGACAGCGAGAGCTTTGAGGCCTGCATCTGCGACCCGCCTTACGGCCCCGCGCAGGGCAGGGTGAGTTTCAGGAAAGAGACAAACTTCGACATGGACACGGACGACCCGCAGGACCTCGGCAATGCATCTTCAGTAGAAGAGTTCCTGCGTCTTATGGCCCGGGTTGGCGAGCAGGTGCACCGGGTGCTCAAGGCGGGGCGGTATTTTGTAATACTTATCGGCGACCGCTACATGGATGGCGAGTTTGTTCCGTTAGGCTACCTGACAGCCCAGAGGATGCGCACAGTCGGGTTTGAGCTGAAGGGCGTGAAGATATGGTGGAACGCGGCCACTCAGAGAAGGCTTAAACCTTACGGCCTGGGGAGCTGTTTCGTACCGAATATCACGCACCAGAATGTCGTGATACTTCGCAAGCGCTAAAGACCCGCGCTTGCCTTCAGGTAACGCCGTGCGCCTGTGTATTGGGACCAGGTGCAGACCTTTGGAATGATGCGCAAGCCGACTATCGAGCTGAGCTCCTTGATTCCCTCGACATGGAGAGGGTTCGGGAAGGCTGCCACCAGCGCTTCTCCCTGGCGCTGCAGCGGAATGACCTCGAAACGTTTTATGGCCTCGTCATCAACAAGTTGGCTGACATCCTGCTCTATCTCGAGTTCTTCACCCGGGCACGTCTCGAGGCCTGTATTTTTGGAAAGCGTTTCTACAATCTCCTCTTCGGAGGTCAGCTTCAGGTCGTCAAGGACAGGGATAAGCCGCTTGCCGAGCCCCTTCTGGTACTGCAGGGCGAGCTCAAGTTCACCTTCAAGCACGACCCCGGCTTCCACAAGCAGTTCGATGAGCTTGGTATCCGATGGCCGCTGCCCTTTGGCAAGCTTGGGCTCCTCAGCCTTGGGCGGTGCTTCAGGCGCCGGCGGTTCCGCAGGTTCTTCAACAGGTGCTTCAGGTTGGGGCTCTTCGGCTGCTGGAGGAGCTTCGACTTGTTCGAGGGGCATCATAGCTTCTGTCAGCTCTTCGTCCTCAATTGCGGGAGGTGCGCCGACTTTGGCGAGTTCGTCATATGCCTTGGTTTCAAGCTGCTCGTCCCCGATGGCGGCAGGCTCTTCGGTTTCGGGAGCTTCCGGCGGTGCCGGCGGTTTGGCAGGTGGTTCTATAACCGGCTGGGGCGCGAGTTTCTGTGCGGCCGGTGCGGGCTCTTCCGTCGGGGGCGCTTCCTCGGCCGGCGCGGGAGCTTCTGCGACAGTTCCAGGAGACCCGGCCTCGGCGTGTTCGGTAGTCTTGAGTTCTTTCTTGGCGGATACGTCTTTGAGCATCCGGCCCATCTCCCGCTGTTCCTTGCCGCGCAGCACAACAAGCCCGGGGATGTTAAGGCCGATCTGGTCGAGGACGGAGTCACCGGTCTTCTTGGCTTCGGGGGTACCCCGCATCTCGCCATAGCACTTGCCGCAGTATATTTTGCCTGAAACGAGGTTTATGCTGCTTTCTCCGGCAAGTGTTTTTCCGCAGGTGTCACAGAAGTGAGCTTCTGGCGCAACGTCATTGGGCACCCGTATATGGTGTTTGCACTTTGGGCACTTACCGAGCTTGCCGGCAGACCGTTCCGCCACTTTGAGGCGGGCTCCGCAATATCTGCAAATAATACCGATTGACACCTGAAGACCCTTAGCTAATCGCTGAAGCTGAGAATACGTTTCACTGAAGCAGCTTCAAGAACTTTTGCTTCCAGTTCGTCGGCGAGCTCAGGCTGTTCCCTGAGCAGCGCAGCCGACTTCTCGCGGCCCTGGCCGAGCCTGACATCACCGTAGGAGTACCATGCGCCGGAGCGGTTGACTATTTTGTATTTTGCAGCCAGGTCGAGTATATCGCTTTCACGGTCAATGCCGTGGTTGTAGATTATGTCGAACTCGGCATTGTGGAAGGGCGGGGCGACCTTGTTCTTGACCACCTTCGCGAGGCTGTGGTTTCCGACGACCTCGTCCGCGGACTTTATCTTCCCGATTCTGCGTATATCTATCCGGACCGAGGCGTAGAACTTGAGGGCCCTTCCTCCCGATGTGGTTTCGGGCGAGCCGAACATAACGCCGATTTTCATGCGTATCTGGTTTATGAATATCACGCAGGTACGGCTGCGGTGTATGGCGCCGGAGAGTTTTCTCAGCGCCTGCGACATCAGCCTTGCCTGGAGGCCAATGTGCATATCGCCCATCTCGCCGTCAAGCTCCGCCTTGGGGACCAGCGCCGCGACCGAGTCTATCACAACGATATCCACCGAGTTTGAGGAGACGAGGAGCTCGGCAATCTGGAGCGCCTGTTCCCCGTAGTCGGGCTGGGAAATGAGGAGCGACTCGAGGTTAACACCGAGCCTGCGTGCGTAGCCCGGGTCAAGCGCGTGCTCGGCATCTATGAATGCCGCGATGCCCCCGGTTTTCTGCGCGTTTGCGATAATGTGGAGCGCGAGGGTAGTCTTGCCGCTCGACTCGGGCCCGTATATTTCGACGACGCGGCCCCGGGGCACTCCACCGACGCCAAGGGCGATGTCCAGAGAGACCGAGCCTGTGGGGATTACTGGGATGGTGGCGTGGTAATCGCCGTCAAACTTCATTATCGCATCCTCGCCGATTTTCTTCCTTATCTGGCTGATAACGTTATCAATCTTGTTGCCCGAATTTTGAGCGGGTTTAACACTTTTTGCAGACATATTTTCCCATTCTCCTAAAATACTCCAAACAGATAATTATACGATGTACTGGGCAAGTGTCAAGTTGAAATCGGCCGTCGCTTGTGCCGGCACGTGTCGTCGCGGGCATTTAACCGGCGAACTTGTTCGCTGTGTTGGTCCTGTAATCAATCAGGGAACATCGGTTTCCAGAAAACCGGGATAGCCGCCAAAAAGCAAAGTGAAACGAAATCCAGTCGGCCACAACTAAATGCTATCGTGTCTTTTCCACCTTGACTTATGCAAGTTTGTACCATATACTTTATTTTTGAACAGTTCAGCCAAACCGGCAAGCACGAAAGAGAGATAAGGTATGCGTGAAAAGGCTGTTTCTAACACTTTTCTGCTTGCTCTATTGGCTCTTTTGGCTCTTTTTCAGCTCGGCTGTCTATTTCCGTCAAAAAGCCCAAAACCAACTACACAGCCTCCAGCCAAGCCAAAATGGACAAACTACACTAACGCAAATTACGTGAGAGCACTTGCTGTCGAAGGCAACTATCTCTGGGCTGCTACACATGGAGGCGTGGTCAGATGGAATACCACGGATGGCACCTATATCAAATATACAACCGCCGACGGGCTGGCTTCCAACTTTATCTATGCGATAGCGATAGACAGTGCAGGGGTCAAGTGGTTCGGGACTGCCGGCGGAGTCAGCACCTTTGATGGCACCACTTGGCAGACCTACACCGAGGCAGACGGGTTGGCTTACAACGGTGTCCAGGCAATAGCGATAGACAGCGCGGGTGTGAAGTGGTTCGGGACAAGGCACGGCGTCAGCAGCTTTGACGGCGTAGTATGGCAGACATACACAAAAGCAGATGGGCTGGCTTCCAACTATGTTTGGGCGGTAGCGATAGACAACGCGGGCGTGAAGTGGTTCGGGACATATGGTGGCGGTGTCAGCAGGTTTGATGGCACTGCCTGGCAGACATACACGACTGTAGACGGACTAACTGACAACGATGTCCGTGTGATAGCGATAGACAGCGCGGGCGTGAAGTGGTTTGGGACAGATGGCTGGGGTGTAAGCAGCTTTGACGGCACCACCTGGCAAAGATACAGAACTGTGGGTTGGGCCAAAGCGATAGCGATAGACAGCGCGGGCGTGAAGTGGTTCGGGACAAACCGCGGTGTGAGCAGCTTTGACACCTTAGTATCGCAGACAAGCACTACCGCGGACGAGATTCATTAGATCGGTTTCTGTGCGAGG
>CAYWBA010000214.1:5353-5764 GCA_964455955.1 uncultured Planctomycetota bacterium
ACCGCCGACGGGCTGGCTGACAACGATGTCCGGGCGATAGCGATAGACAGCGCAGATGTAAAGTGGTTCGGGACAAGTGGTGGTGTCAGCAGCTTTGACGGCGTAGTATGGCAAACATACACTACCGCAGACGGACTGGCTGACAACCGTGTCCGTGCGATAGCGATAGACCGCGCGGGAGTGAAGTGGTTTGCGACATTTGGCGGTGGAGTCAACAATTTTGACGGCGCAACCTGGCAGAGTTACACAACCGCAGACAGACTGGCTGATAATATTGTATTTGCGATAGCGATAGACAGCGCGGACGTGAAATGGTTCGGGACATACTGGGGTGGCGTCAGCAGGTTTGACGGCTCAACCTGGCAGACTTACACAACTGGAGACGGGCTGATTTCCAATCGCGTCTTTGCG
>CAYWBA010000215.1:0-5753 GCA_964455955.1 uncultured Planctomycetota bacterium
CCTAATCACATTCCTGCTGCTTTCAGGACTCATTGTATTGCTGGCAACACCTGCAAGCGGGGCCGAAGATGACATAATTGTTCTTGAAAGCGGCAAAACCCTGCACGGCAGGATTCTCGAAGAGACGGAAGACTACGTAAAAATCAAGTGCAAGTACGGCGACCAAGTCATTAACAAGTACAACATAAGTGAAATCTGCCGGGCCGGGGATTTCTACGAAAGCTACAGGAAGAAGCGCGATGAAGTCGAGAAGAAGCGCGATGCGGACGAGTACTACAAGCTCGGCCTCTGGTGCGAGGAGCGCAACCGCAAGAGAGAGGCCAACGAATGCTACAATGCCGCAGTCTTCCTGAGTCCCAAGCACAGGGAATCCCGGCTGAAGCTCGGTTACAAGCGCCATAAGGATAAATGGTACACCCCGGACAAGTACAACGAGAAAGTGCGAGGCCTTGTACTCCATGACGGCGACTGGGTGACAAAGGTAGATAAAGAGAAGTATGACATAGGCCTGATAAAGGACGGCGACCGCTGGGTCTCGCCCGAGGTCCTTGCCAAGGAAGAAAAAGAAAAGGCAGCAAGGCTTGCCAGGACCAGAGAAAGAGCCAAAGCCAAGGCTGCGAGAAGGAGAAAGAAAAAGGGCAAGTCCATACCCCTGCCCGAACCGATGGAGAACGAGAAACAGTGGGTGGATGAGCAGAAGTCCAAGTACAGTTGGACTGCCGCAATCAAGACGAAACGCTACTACATTTTCGCCACAGTCTCAAAGGAGCAGGCGGATTACTTCGGCGAGTGCATGGATTCGCTTTTCGAGGCGTATGTGCGCAAGTTCCAGTTCAAGGGCCGCCAGGCGCGAAGGTTTACCATCTGTATCTTCGCTGCCTACCAGGAATTTGTACAGAGATGCGGCGTGCCGAATGGTGTGGGAGGCTTTTACAACCCGGATGGCCGCGTCCTCTATGTACCCAACGGGCTGCCGGGTGGCGCCAACATGTCTACCCTCAACATCCTCGCGCACGAGGGGCACCACCAGTTCCAGCACTTTGCAATAGGCGACATAATGAAGCCCATGACCTTCAACGCAATATGGGTCATCGAGGGCGGCGCAACATTCTGTGAGGTTGTTGAATTTAACGAAGGCAAGGCTAATATAGGACTCATAAACCCCGAACGCCTCAGGCGCCTTAAAGGCTACATGAACCGCGGCAACTACGTGAAGCTCGCCCAGCTAACCCAAATGGGCCAGCGGGGCTTCACCGCGTACCACTACGACCACGCCTGGGGGTTCCTGTATTACATGATGACCGAGTATACCGACAAGTACGTCAAGTTCTTCATGTCTTTCAGGCCGGAGCAACATCCGGATAATGTCCCCGGAATACCCGCAATCCCGCCAAGCAGAGGCGGCGGTGGCATGCCAGGCCAGCAGCCTGATGTAATGGGCAGGTTCCGGGATATTATCGGCAAGACTGCCGCGGACATGGAAGACCCCTGGCGGACATTTATCCTCGAACTCCAGTAACTCCCGAGCTTCGCCAGGACAACCGGCAGAGCGGTGCGGCTGAACATCACTGCGGCGAAAACAGGGGTGATTGCAATCTGGGGGGGGTTATGGTAGAATCGCGCAATCATGGCGCAGGAAACGCAACCAGGGGAAGCAGAAACACCAGAAGCTCCTGAACAACCGAAGAGGCGAATACGTTTTCCGGGGACATTTGCATCTCTTAAGCATCGCAACTACCGGCTGTTCTTCTTCGGGCAGCTTATTTCGCTAACAGGGACGTGGATGCAGCGGACGGCGCAGGGCTGGCTTGTCTATCAGATAACCGGCTCGAAGTTCATGCTGGGGCTTGTAGGAATGATATCCATGCTGCCGCTGGCGCTGTTCTCGCCCGTAGGCGGGTTTATTGCAGACCGCTTCTCGCGTCGAAATGTGCTGGTTGCCACGCAGAGCCTGTCCATGGTGCCCCCGCTTATCCTGGCGGCGCTTGTCCTCACAGGCACGGTGGAAATCTGGCACATAGCGGTGCTTGCGGGCCTGCTGGGGAGCATTATGGCGATTGACATCCCGGCGCGGCAGGCTTTTGTCATAGATATGGTGGGCCGCGGCGACCTGATGAACGCTATCGGGCTCAACTCCGGGATATTCAACGGCGCGCGCATCTTCGGCCCGGCGGTGGCGGGGGTTATGATGGCGGCGGTCGGGATAGGATTTTGTTTCCTGATTAACGGTCTCAGCTTCATTGCTGTTGTAATTGGGCTTCTGATGATACGGCTGCCATCACGGGTGGCGAATGCAAGCATGATAGAAGACAGGGCCGGGGCGTCGCGTCTGGGCGGGGCTCTGCGGTCATTCTACCGCCATACAGCCGCCGGATTCTCGTACGTCAAGAGCGAGCCGCAGCTCCTGGGGCTTTTGGGGCTTGTTGCTATTGCCGGTGTTTTCGGCTTCCCGTACATGCGGCTGCTTCCCGCTTTCGCGCAGGATATTTTCAAGGTCGAGGAGCTGGGCTACAGTTATCTTTTGACCCTCAACGGGATAGGCGCGCTTGCGGGTGCTCTTACAGTCGCCACGCTGGCAAAATACAAGAGGAGGAAGCGGGTTCTCTTCACCGGTGTTTTCCTTTTCTGCGGCGGTGTTATTGCGTTTTCATTCTGCGGCAGTTTCCGGGTGAGCCTTATTCCGCTAGCGCTTGCAGGGCTTGGGATGACAGCTTTCTTTTCGACTGCGAACACGATGGTTCAGACGACTGTGCCGGACGAGTACCGCGGCCGCGTGATGGGCATGTGGACGTTTGCCTTCGGGGCCGCGATGCCGATAGGCTCGATTCTTGCCGGGACCGTGGCGCAGCAGATTGGCGCGCCGCTTACTGTGAGGATAGGGGCTGCAGTCTGCGCAGTTGCGGGTATTGCGGCGCTCATTATCAGCAGGAAGTACAGGGCGCCCAAAGAGTTCGAGGAGCTGCCCCCGGCCGACGAGCTCTACAGCCCGTACTGACGGATTCTCTTGCGGAGCACGGCGGGCAGATAAATTTTTGAAAAATGCCTGCGCGGCTCAAACAGATGCCGCTGCAACTGCATATAATAAATTGCTGCTGCCTATTGAAAGTTTACCTGCCCCGTAATATCATCAGCGGGCGGAAAAGTCATCTTACGATGTCAGGTTGAAGGAAGGAGGGGTTTGGTATGAGACGAGCGCTTCAGTTGCTGCTTGTCGGAGTTCTGGTCTTGAGCTGCGGCGTGCTGCTCGCGGACAGTATTGAGCTTAAGAACGGGGACAAGATCACCGGCAAGATAATCGAGGAGACGGACGACTCGGTAGTAATCAAGACAGCCTACGGGAAAATGACTATACCGAAGGACAGGATTAAGGAAGTCCACAAGGATGCCGCGCCCGCGAAAGCCGTCATCAAGCTTAAGAACGGCGACAAGATTACCGGCAAGATAATTGAGCAGACGGATGAATCGGTGACAATCGAGACAGCCTACGGGCAAATGACAATACCCAGGAGCGAGATTGAAGAAATCCTCCAGCCAGGCGGAGCCAAGGACGAGTACGGAAAGAAGCTGAACGAGCTGGCCGAAGAGCATTACAAGCTCGCGCAGTGGTGCAAGGAGAAGGGGCTTGACAAGGAAGCCAAGGAAGAGATGGAGAAGGTTGTCGAGCTTAACCCGGACCACGAGAAGGCCCGCGCTGAACTGGGATACAAGAAGAAAGACGGCAAGTGGGCAAAGGAAACGCCGGCGGAGCCGAAACCCGTATCGCCCGGACCGGCGGGAAAAGGGAGGCCGTTCCTGGGCGTCAGGCTTGCAGAGGGAGAAGAAGGCGTCCTTATCGAACAGGTGGTTGAGGGACAGCCCGCGGAGAAGGCAGGCCTGAAGGCGGGAGATGAGATTCTGAAGATAAATGGTAAAAAAGTCCAATTCCCCCAGGAACTGTCCGAGGAGCTTCAGAAGTATTCCCCCGGGGACAAGGTCACCCTTACCATCAAGCGCGGCGATGAAGAGAAAGAAATCACAGTCACCCTCGGCGTGAGACCTGAAGGCATGGCCGGACGCCGCGGCCCCGGCCCCGGCGGCATTGATATGGCCAAACTCCAGAAGAGAATCCAAGAACTTCAGGCACAGGGAAAAAGCTGGGAAGAGATTCAAAAGATAATTGAAAAGGAATTCGGCGTAAGACTCAGACAACCGGGCGGCGGCGGACCCGGCGGACCCGGCGGACCCGGAGGCCCCGGCGGACCGGGCGGACCGGGCGGACCCGGTAAATAGGGGTAACAAGCCGCAGCTTAGAAGCTTGCGAACTTTGCGGATACTGCCCGCCTTTTTGCAGGTAGTATCCGCTTGACTTTTAGAGCCGTTCCGTGGATAATAAACACGCTGAAAGCAGGGAAAAGCCTTCACCTGCGAGAATGGCCTAACACCTTTGCAAGGAACAACTTATGTTCGAAGACAAGGAGTCTGTTCAGGAGCGCCTGATTGAGGAGGAGATGAAGGACTCCTACCTCACTTATTCAATGAGCGTGATTATCTCGCGTGCCCTTCCTGATGTGCGGGACGGGCTCAAGCCCAGCCAGCGGCGGATACTTGTCGCAATGAACGACCTGGGGCTGGGGCCGCGAAGCAGGTTCCGCAAGTGCGCCAAAATCTGCGGCGACACCTCGGGCAACTACCACCCCCACGGCGAGGCTGTTGTCTATCCCACACTTGTCAGGATGGCGCAGGGCTGGAACCTGCGGTACTCGCTTGTGGATGGCCAGGGGAACTTCGGCTCAATAGACGGCGACCCGCCCGCCGCCATGCGCTACACTGAGGCAAGGATGAGTGGGCTCTCGATGGAGATGCTTTCAGACCTGAAGCTTGACACGGTGGACTTTGTTCCCAACTACGACGAGACGCGCGAAGAGCCTGTGGTTCTTCCAAGCAAGCTGCCCAACCTGATGGTAAACGGGGCGAACGGAATCGCCGTTGGCATGGCTACCTCCATGCCGCCGCACAACCTCCGCGAGGTGGTGGCCGGGCTTGTTGCGCTGATTGAGAATCCCGAGATGACAGTTGACGAGCTCATGGAGCACATACCCGGACCCGACTTTCCCACTGGCGGGCTGATCTGCGGCAGGAAGGGCATCCAGCAGGCCTACAAGACGGGAAAAGGGAAAATCACCGTGCGCAGTGCAGCACACACGGAGCAGCAGCGCGGCGGAAAGACCCGCATTGTGATTACCGAGATACCCTACCAGATAAACAAGACCCGCATTATCGAGAAGATTGCAGAGCTGGTCAAGAAGGGCGTGCTTGCAGGAATAAGCGATGTGCGGGACGAGAGCGACCGCGAGGGCCTGCGGCTGGTGATAGAGCTCAAGCGCGGCGACAACGAAAGCGTGGTACTAAACAAGCTCTACAAGCACTCGCCTCTCCAGGAGACATTCTCGATAATCATGATAGCGCTTGTGGACGGAAGGCCCCGGACGCTTGATATCAAGCAGATTTTGCAGCAGTTCCTGTGGCACCGGATGAGCGTTATCAGGCGGAGAACCCAGTTCCTGCTCGACAAGGCCAATGACCGCCTGCATATTGTAGAGGGCCTTATCAGGGCGATAGACAACATTGACCGCGTGATAGAAATCATCCGCGGGAGCGAGACCGTCGAGCAGGCGCGTGAAACCCTCATGGAGGAGTTCAAGCTCACTGAGATACAAGCCAACGCAATCCTCGCGATGCAGCTCCAGCGGCTGGTCGGCCTCGAGCGAATCAAG
>CAYWBA010000216.1:0-5711 GCA_964455955.1 uncultured Planctomycetota bacterium
CCCAAAACCTGTGCCAAAACCTGACCTAAGCGTCAAGCGCAGTTCTTCAACTCCGCTGGCCGATACCGTCATGTACAATGCCACAAGTATCAACGTCCTGGAGATTGAGCTCGCCGTCAACTGCGATGAGGACGTGGACGTACATTCTGTTACTCTTACCGCAGCCGGCTCCATAGACGATTCAGTTGACATAGACGGTGTTGGGCTATACGTGGACTCAACACAGCTTGGCGCCACAGGGACGTTTTCCACTGATAACGGTACTGTGACTTTCGACTTCTCCGGCTCTCCTGACCTGATTCTTTCAGGTGACTCGGCATACTACCATGTTATCGTGGACCTTGCGGGAAAAGCCGACCACACGGAGGACTTCAAGCTGGGTATCGCACGCGGTACTGACGTTATTGCATATGAAGCCGGTTCCGTGGTAGATTCCGTTACCGTGGGCGGTCCGCCTTTCTACGGGAACAAGTTTGACATACAGGGCGTTGCGCAGATTCAGGTTGAAATCGGTCCCAACCCACCTCCTGTTGAAGGTGTATTCGAAGGTGATACTACTGTGGTACTTCAGTTACAGGTCACCGCAGGGAAGGCCGAGGCAATAAACTTCTTAAACGTCACTTTTACCGCAACGGGAACTCTGCACGACGTAACTGATATAGTTGGCGTCAGCCTTTACGTTGACTCCAATAATAACGGTGTCGTTGACGTCACCGAGTCTTCAATAGACTCGCCGCAGACCTACAGCGGGGACAATGGTACAGTTTCCTTCGACCTTTCAAGCGTAACGTTTTCAGCCGGCCAGACCCAGAACTGGCTTGTAGTTTATCAGCTCGTTGACACCGGAACAGGGGCTAACGATAACGATACTTTCCAGACAAGCCTTGACGCAGAAGCAGATATTTCAGGCACAGGTACAGTAATGGCCATTATTGTCGGCACCTTCCCTGTTAACGGTCCACAGAAGTGGGTGCAGGGTGTTGGCACCGTTGATGTCGCGAGCGCAGCCCCGCCCGCTGACTCAAATGTGCCCTTTTCGGGAGAATGGACAGTTGCCCACCTGACATTTACCACAGGCCCGAACGAGGATGTTGATATAACAAGCATCACACTCAGCCAGAACGGCAGCGGGGATGTATCAACTAATGCGATAACCGAGGTCAGGCTCTACCATGATGTGAATGGAAACGGCCGGTACGACAGTTGCGGGGATGTACTGCTTACAGCAGGCACCTATTCAGTCGGCAGCGTTACTTTAGACTCTTTCACCCTTGTTTGTACAAAGGGTGCACCGACTTACACCACGCACGCTGTGGTTCGCTACGTTATGAAGGGAGACGACACGATAACAGGTGGAGATACCCACCAAATTCTCGTGGACCCGGCAACTGACGTGTTTGCCCGGGGCCACGACACTTCCCAGCCAATAACACCCGGCGGAGCGTCCTTCACAGGACCGATTATGACTATAGAGCGGGATTACTGGGTCAGCATGGCGGCAAGCCTGCTTTCTGCGCGCTATTACCATACTGCTGTTTCCGCCGGCGAGGACGTGATTATCTGGGGTGGCCAGGAGGACTCCACTACTTACTGCGGTAATGGGGCTGCATACCACCCATTGGAGGATGCCTGGTCTTTAATAAATAATACAGGCGCACCGGTCCAGCGCTCGAAGCATTGTGCTGTCTGGACAGATTCAGGCATGTTTGTCTGGGGCGGGTATGATGGCACTACCTATCGTAACGACGGCGCCATTTACGACCCTGCTTTGGACAGTTGGACTCCAATCAACTCCGTCGGTGCCCCGAGCAGCCGCATCGAGGCAACCGCAGTGTGGACCGGCAGCAAGGTTATTGTGTGGGGCGGCTACGATGACGGGTATCTTGATACAGGGGGCGTATATGACCTCGCAAGCGATTCGTGGAGTCCAACTAACACAAGTGGTCTCCCGGCTGAAGCCCCGCGGCGGTCCTTTGCGGGGGCCTGGAATGGTTCAGGCATGATAGTCTGGGGCGGTATCAACACTGTTGAACTTTCTACCGGGTATATATACGATCCGGTGAACGACTCTTGGGGTTTCATGTACCAGTCTGGCTCGCCAGCGGCGAGGAAGAACCATACCGGTGTCTGGTGCGGTGACAGGTTCGTAGTGTGGGGAGGCCAGCAAGGAGCCAGTTATTTCAATACGGGAGACTATTATATGAGCACCGCATGGACAGATATAGACCCAGTAGTAGGAGATGGAGCCCCCACCGCGAGAGCCGAGCATACAGCCGTTTGGGACGGGGTTTACATGATTGTCTGGGGCGGCGGGACCAACGTTGCCACTTTCAATGACGGCAGGCGCTACAAAAGGGTTGGCAGCACCTGGGTTAATATGACATCTGTAAGCGCCCCGGTTGCCCGCAGACGGCACATCGGAATATGGGCTGGCTCTGGCATGGTCGTATGGGGAGGCGACAAGAGCTTTACTGTTGTCCCCAACGCTGATGACACGGGCGGCCGATATTTGCCTTGAGTTGTTTTTTGGACTGTTTAACTGTGATATGATAGTCAGGAGACTCGCAGCAGACCCGAGAGGATAGATTATGAGGCGTCTAATAGCGATGGCGGCGGTGATCCTGGTAGCGGCTCTTGTAGTCGGCTGTGGCATCACTTCACCTGTTACAATAACGGCAAGACCCGAGGTAAGAGAACTGGTGCGTGCCGGTCTGCCGAAGTTTGAATATACCATCGTTGTAAGCCCCGTTGTTATGAAACAGGTGTTCAAGCCCAAAAAGCAAGGCGCGACTACCGTCTCAGTTATTCCTGATACCGCAGCTATTCAAGATGTTGTTGTTACCGTGCTCCGCGACCTCGAACTCTTCAGGGATGTGGATAGGGTCGAAGGAGCCCCTGAGGACGAACCTGCTGCAATCGAAATGGCCAGCGCAGCAAAACCCGACTTTGTCCTCGTACCCAAAGTAACACAATTCGATGTGTCCTACGTTGGCAGAAACGGAAACTATATTCCCAAGCTGGTACTGTGGTCGCTTCTCGAATGGGCTTCCTGGTTTGTGGCTGACGAACCCTACCGGGTGGATATGACCTGCGAGTTCAGCTTCCGCGATGGCGAAAATGGTAATATGCTTTATCACCAGACAGTGTCTGTTTCTACTGAAAAGCCTGTCACCGATTTCCAGCGCGGCATCAAGATTTGGGGAATAGTGCGAATCCCCGGCTCGCTCAACGATAAAAACTACAAAAACGTCGGCTTTGTTGTGGGTCCGCACGCCGTGCAGGAAGTCGGCTTGGGATTCTTGCAGAACGTAATCCCGGCTTACTACAGGTTCACCAAAACAGACAGGTTTGCCAAGAGGTTCAGCCGCAGTCCCGATAAGAAACCTATCAGACCGGTAAAGCCGCCGGAGCGCGACCTGCCGCCGCCTGAAGTGGTGGAAGCTGTTCGCAGCATTGCGTACATCTTCGGCGTTGACAGCTACGATGAGCTCAGTTTCGACCCGCTTAATCACGCTGCAGCAGATGCCGCTGCGTTCAAAGAACTTCTCACCAAATCCTTGAAGCCGGAATTCAAGAGCGATGACGTTCACATCCTCCTCAATGAATGGGCCAGCCGCAGCGCGGTGAAGGGGGCGCTTGACGACCTTATCGCAAGCTCCAAGGAGAAGCTTGATACAGTTGTATTCTATTTCGCCGGCCGCGGCGCCATTACTGAAAATGAAGGAGACCAGGCAAGCTTCTATATCCTCCCGCAGGACGCCGAGGCCGTCAACGTAGAGGGCAGCGGGCTTTCGCTCGAAGACCTTGCCTCTTCCTTGCGGCTTGTAAACGCCGAGCACGTTATTGTTATTCTCGACTGCGGGTTCGAGCCCTTCGGTGCCGGCCGTTCCGTCCCCACCGGCGCCCGGTTTGCCGGAGCACTGAACTTCCCCTCTTCCATATACCGTAAAGAGGGATACGCCTTGCTGACAGCCAGCAGCCCCGGCAAGTCCGCCTTCGAGTCCGGCGAACTCAGACACGGCATCTTTACTAACGCACTTATCAAGGCTGGCTCGGAAGTCCGTAAGTACAACCGCGATTTCGACCTGAGACGAGCTTTCAAATACCTTGCATCTGCCGTATCTGACGGAGCTAAAAGAGCAGGGACAAAACAGCAGCCGCAGCTCCTCGGCAGTGAAGGTGTCAAGGTCATTCTTCTCGGCGAAAAGAATGACAAGAAAGAACCCAAGAAGGAGCAGGTCAAACCGAAAGAAGTGCGCCCCGAGCCGGAAGTGCCGCCAAAACCCGAAGACAAACCCGAAGATAAGCCCGGGCAAAGCGGCGAAGACAAAGGTGGTGCCGAAAACGGAACCGGCCAATAGCTTCCTCCTTAATTCTCAAGCAGCAAGCGCACGCGCCTTGCTATCGCCAGCGACGATGTCAGACCGGGAGAGTCAATTCCCACAAGCTGCACGCAGTTTGGATATTTGTCGTCGCGCTTGATTATGAAGTCGTCCCCGTCCCGCAGATTCGCCATTATCCCTGTAAAGTCAATCTCAAGGTCCTCAAGCTCCAGGCTCGGGAAGAATCGCTTCACACGCTCCAGGAATAAACCCGCCTCCTTGCGGTCGCTTTCGTAGTCTTCCTTGTCTGTCACGAAAGAGAACTCCGGCCCCACGGTAATTGTATCCCCCACCACAGATTTCCCATCCCGCGTAAGCCCGAATGTCGGTGTAAGGTGTATCCCCACCACCAGTGCCTCCTTGCCGTCCTTTTCCAGAATCTCCGGCACCGGGTAGATGTTAAGCCCGTTAAGCCATGTGTTTTCCCTGCGTCTGCGGTTGAACTTGTAGTACTCGCCCCGCATAGGTGCTATCTCCACCTTCATCCCGGGGTTGACCATCTTCGCAATCTCATCCGAGTACAGCCCTGCGCAGTTTATCAGCACCTCCACTTCGAATACCTCTTCCCTGCCGCCCCGGCGCCCGCTCAACTCGAACACGCCCCGCGCCGGCCCCACCCTCGTAACCTCAAAACCGGTCAGGACTTGCGCACCATTCACCTGCGCAAGCCTCGCAAGCGCCCTTGTAAACCCGGCGGTGTCAACAATCCCCGTCGTCGGCACATGCATCGCCCGGGGTACATCCACGTTGGGTTCCAGCTCCTTGACCTCGCTGCGGCTGATTATCTTCACGCCCGGCACTGAGTTGGCCTGCGCCTGCGCAAATACCTTTTCGAGCCCGGGTACATCTTCCTCGGAAGGCGCGACAATGAGCTTGCCGACATTTGCGACAGGCACGTCGTTCGCCTTGCAGAACTCATATGTAAGCGGGTTGCCCTCGACGCAAAGCCGGGCTTTCAGCGAGCCTGTTGCGTAATAAACACCCCCGTGGACCACGCCTGAATTCCGGCCTGACTGTACTTCGCCGACCTGCATCATCTTCTCGAACAGGAACAGGTCTTTATGCCCTGCCCTGGCCAGCTCATAGAGAATTGCGCAGCCGACCGCCCCGCCTCCAATTACCGCTGTCCCAATTCTTTCCACCTCAACTCTCCCAAAGCTTCCTGTGGCATATATGTCTCACCATGCCTCCCGGCATGGTGCTTCCGGAATATTCCAAAGCCGCGGCGTTCATCGCCGCGGATGGCCCCACCCAACTGCACCAACCGGCTGTGAAAACCGTCTGTAAATAGAGTTCCTTACATACCAACGACTTACGGCATCTATTTAC
>CAYWBA010000217.1:0-5692 GCA_964455955.1 uncultured Planctomycetota bacterium
CTGCCGGTGGGTATCAGGTTGATTGAGAAGAAGGATGCTATGTTGTCAAACTTGTCCGCAAGCGAGAGAATCCGCCCGAACAGGGTCTGCGGCAGACGCGCACCTGCTCGCCTCGGCATGTAGTGCTCCTCTATAGCCGCCGCAACAGTTTCCGGCAGTTCTGCGCGGCGGGCGTATATGGCGCCGACAGTGCCCTGCAGAGAGGGGAACTCAGCCACCATTTGGGTTACAAGGTCAGCCTTGCAGAGCTCGGCCGCGTGTTGGACGCCGACAATATCCTTGGCGGAGAGGCCGAGTTTGTGGCCCAGTATGCCTGCGAGGTTGCGCAGCCTTTGCGCCTTGTCGTAATAAGAACCCAGTTTCTCCTGGAATGTTACGCCTTCGAGCTCCCGGACCCGCGCAGCGAACGGCACCTTGAGGTCTTCTTCAAAGAAGAACCTCGCGTCCGAGAGCCTGGCCCGGATAACATTTTCGTGCCCCTTGCGAATAGTCTCGGCATGCTCCCCGGTGCGGTCCACAGCCGTGATGAAATGCGCGAGCAGCCTGCCTTCGGAAGCGCGGACGGGAAAGTATCTCTGGTGCTCTTTCATTGCGGCGACAAGCACTTCCGGCGGCAGGTCCAGGAAAGACTCCTCAAAACTGCCCTCAATCACGTTAGGCCACTCGACCATGTTGGTGACTTCCCTTAGTAGCTCCTCATCATCCTGCGAGAACGCGCAGCCGTGGCCTTCAAGAAGGCTGGCCAACTGCTCGCGAATCAGCCGCCTGCGTTTTTCGACAGGAACAACCACGAATCTCGCCTCAAGTTCGCCTGCGAATGAGTTGAAATTCGCCTGAGGGACTTCAAACTCTTCAGGCGCGAGAAAAGGATGTCCCGCGGCTCTTCTGCCGGACTTCACGCCCGCGTACTCGAACTCAACCACCTCTTTCCCAAACAGCGCGAGGAGGCTGCGGACCGGACGTCCAAAAGTTTGAGAGCTTGCGGTCCAGCGCATGGACTTTGGAAATGCGAGTCCTGATAAAATCGCGGGCAGGGCTTCGCCGAGAACTTCCGGCGTGGGGCGGCCGGGCTTCGTGACCTGCGCGTAGCAGTAGCGTCCCTTGTCAGTTTCCCGCACGGCAAGGTCGTCCGGAGAGATTCCGTGCTTGCGGGCAAACCCTTCCGCGGCTTTCGTCGGCTTGCCATCCTTGAAAGCGACCTTTTCTGCAGGCCCCTGAACATCGAGCTCCCGCCGCGGCGTGTTTTTCCGCAGTCCCTTTGCGCAGAGCACGATTCGACGCGGCGTCCCCTCCGCAATAACAGCCCTGGACGACAGGCCGTTCTCCCCAAGCAGTGTATCAATGTCCCGTTTCAACTGTGTTAGTGCAGGCTCAAGGTAGCCTGCCGGAAGTTCTTCGCACCTGATTTCAAGCAAGAAGTCTGCCATAACTCTCCCTGGGTCTCGCCGGAGCCCTGAGTGATTCCGAGGCGGCCCGCGCGGTTCTCTCTCCCCACCCTCTAACTGCTGCCCGGCTGAGCGGCTCAGATTCTCTTGAGCCTTTCCGTACTGGCAAAGAGGCGGACCCTGTTCTTGATAAGGATGTTGCGCAGGACCTTACGCAGGAGCTGGCGCCACCTCGGGCAGGCCTCCTCGCGCAGCATCTTCTCGTCGAGCTTTTTCTTACGGACAGTTCCGTAAAGCATCTTGTTGCGGCTGCGATACTCTTCGGTCACCCATTCCCCAAGCGGCTCCTTAAGCAGCCTGCTCATCTTCCCCCTGAGGCCGTGGACAAGAACCTTGCTTCGCAGGCCCGGGCTGAAAAGCCGGTCGGCCACGAGGGTGAGCAGCATGAAGTGCGACATGACGTTTTCGCTTTCAAGCGCCGCACGGAAAAGTTCCAGCGCTGTTGTAACCCGGTCAACACGCGGCGTCACGTGGGCAGCGCGGTGATAGGCGGCATACGCCTGCTCGAACTCCGGGCTTTGCAGCGGAATATGCAAAAGCCCCCCATACCTGTCAGCAAACTCCATCTTATCTGCCTGTTGATTCATCATTCTCCCTGCAATGGAAAGCCCAACTCTTCTCGTTTCTCCAAATAGACATTTGCGCAACGGTTGGCCGTTTTGCGAATCTTGAGGATGTAGCCTGTTCGCTCTGCAACACTCAACACGCCCCGGGCATCCAGCAGGTTGAAAGTGTGCGAGCACCGCATCACAAAATCGTAGGCCGGCATAACCAGACCCGAATCGAGCAGCCTTGCCGCCTCTTTCCGGCACGCATCGAAAGAGCTCCGCAGCAAAGAGACATCAGCCTGCTCAAAGTTGTATGCTGAGAACTGCCTCTCGTCCTCCAGGTGCAGCTCGCCGTAGGAGACGAGCTCATTCCATTTCAGGTCGTAGACGCTGTCTTTGCCCTGAAGGAACATACCGACCCGCTCAAGCCCGTATGTGAACTCGACTGTTACGGGGTCAAGCTCCTGGCCGCCCATCTGCTGGAAGTAGGTGAACTGCGTGACTTCGAGACCGTCGAGCCATATCTCCCATCCAAGTCCCGTAGCACCAAGCGTGGGTGACTCCCAGTCATCCTCGACGAACCGCACATCGTGCCGTTTAAGGTCTATGCCCAGAGAGCTCAGGCTGCCAAGGTAAAGCTGCTGGGAGTCCGCGGGAGCGGGCTTGATAACCACCTGGAACTGATAGTAGTGCTGGAGGCGGTAAGGGTTGTCGCCGTACCGCCCGTCTGAGGGGCGGCGCGACGGCTCGACGTAGGCGCAGCGCCACGGCTCCGGTCCCAGGCAGCGGAAAAACGTGGCCGGATTGAAGGTGCCTGCCCCTTTCTCTATGTCATACGGCTGCACCAGAAGGCAGCCGTGTCCTGACCAGTACTCGTTCAACTTCAGGATGATGTCCTGAAAATTCATGCGGATTGCCTCCGCGCGTTGCAGTAGACAGTAGAACAGTAGAACTGTGAAAATCTCCTTACAACTATCTACTGCTCTACTTACTTGAAAATCGGAGATTTTCACGGGACAGCATTAACAAAATGCCCGGGATAAGTCAAGACTTTTTGGACAGATGCAGGAAGAGCGTACCCTGCTATTTTTTCTTTTTCGGCGAGCTGAACGGGTCGGCAGTCTCGGGGCGTCCAGCAGGCACGTTGACAATTGGCTGTGTCGCCTTTTTCAGGAACAGTATTGCAAAGCACGTATCCGGCACCGGCCCTGAAGTTCCCCACTTGCCACAGTCCCAGCGGCCATCGTCACGCTGCTGGCCGAGTATCAGGGTGGCGCCTTCCTTAAACCAGTCGTGCTCCCCGAACTTCGAGGTAAGCGTTATCATACCTGCACGCTCGAGCCCGTACAGGTAGTAGTAGTGATGAAGGAATGGCTTCCCGCTGCCGGCAGGGTTCTTCTTCACAGTCCAGTGATGGGCAAGCCAGCCGCAGCCGTCGCGGATAGCCCGGTCTACCGCCTTGGGCCAGTTGCCCTTGTACATGCTTGACCCTTCCAGGTACGCCTTGCTGACGGTAAGCGCGATAATACCCGAGGTCGTCATTGAGCCTGTAATCTCCTTGCGCGTCTCCTTGCCCTTGGGGTCCTCAGGCATGTAGCACCAGCCGCGGGCATACATCTCGTGCTTTTCACCCTTGTAGAGCTTTTCCCGGATAGTGTCAACTACCTGCGTGGTCATCGAGTCGGCCTTGTCCCGGTCTTTGTCCCTCGCCAGCTCGCTCTCAATCTTGCGCATGCCGCGTTGTATCTCTCCTTCAAGCCTGCGCAGTTCCTTCATGGAGTGGTCAGCCGCAGGTACGGGGAAACTCTCAACTTTCGGACCTTTCGGTTCCTGGTTCTTCGCAAACCACTCGGCCACCTTCATGAGAGCTTGCACCGGGAGGGAAATCCTGAGCCGCCGGGCCGTGTTGAAGGCAAGAGCCACGTACTGCGTATTCGAAGCATCCTCTCCGTATCCCGGGTAGCGCCAGACATTTTTTTCCTGGTTCCTGAGCAGCCACAGAATCAGTTCCTTCATTTTATGCTTGTCCCGCGAGGATGCCCTTTTCCTGAACTTCTTCGCCGGGTCCCTGACTGCCGCCGCGCGCATCCTTCCTTCAGGGCTCCCCTCTTTTTCAGCTTCCTTGCTCTTGAGGGGCACAGTGTAAAGAGCTTCCAGCGCCAGTACGAAGCAGGCCACGCCATAGACCGTCACCAGCTTGTGGTTGCGGCAGTAGTTCATGCCTTTCTTTATCGCCGGGTCATCCGGGCTGACGCCCGCCTTGAGCATCGCGAGGCAGCACAGAGCGGTGCAGCCCATCTTGAGCTTTTCCGGGATGCCGGGGATGGTCAGCTCGAACGGCTCATCTTCATACGTCCAGGACCCGTCAGCCTTCTGCTGCGTGCGCAGCCACTGGGCACCCTTCTTTACCGCCTTGTCAATGTTCTCCTCGGTCACCTCAACTTTTTTATCGGGAATGATGTCTTTTTTGGCAGGCTTTTTCTTGTCCGGCCCCGGCTTATCCTGCGCAATTGCTCCGCGGGCACCCGCGACCAGAAAAATCAGCGCCAACAGGCAAATAGCCCATCTGCCGCCTCTCATCGCAGTCTCCTTTCGCTTGCTGTTGTAACCAGGCCCCGCTGTTTAGGCGGGGGTGGTTGGGCCCAATCACCCCCGGGCTGAAGCCCGGGGCTTGCTGATGAATTATACACCTGCGGCCGGGTTTTCTTCAATTTCTTTTTGCCCAGCCCTGTAATCGAAACCCAACAAAGAGCCAGTGCTCGCTCCGCTCTATCTCGTCCTTCATCTTCAGGACGTAACCGGGCCTTTCCTCGCCCTTCCAGCGGGGGAATCCGCCTGCCCAGACATATTTTATCAGCTCGCAGAACCAGTCCCGGCTGAACCTGTACTCCCCAATCGAGACTTCCAGTTCCCGGGGTGCGGCGACAAGCTGAATCTCCACCTGGCTTGCGTACTTGCGTATCATATCGCGGAAAACCGCCTGCGTCTCAAACCCCTGCGGCTTCTGCTTGAAATCCTCCTCGCGCTGCGGAAACGGGTAACGCCGGTACGTCTCGCCGATAAAGCCTGTGAACCGGGTCCCCCCGATTGCGCCCATCAGGTCGCCTATGTCTTCCCGCTTCGCAATATGATAAACTTCCCAGGCAGCCTCGAACCTTTCACCCGCATCGCTGCGGGCTATTTCGGAAACCTTCCCGCAAAACTCGTCGGCGAAGAAGAAGTAATGCTCCAGCAGCAGCATGTCCGAATCAATGTTGAAGAAGCCGAACGCAATCCGCCCGTGGCTTATGGAGTCAAATGCTAACGGCATGAACCTCTCCTCCCTTTCCGCTCCTAAAAACACGACTGCGGAAGGAAATTCAAGCATTTTCGCAGATTTGCGAGTCTCAACGCGGTGGGACAGCAGCACTTCTTTCTGACTTGCGGCGGGCGTATTGATGTGGTAGAGTTACATCGCAGGTCAAGTTTATATGGGGAATCCCGGCCATAGGCTAACAAGCAGTAAACGTGGCATGGAGCAGAGCAGCAAGCTCCCGAAGTCACAAGCTCTATTGACTGGAAAGGTATGATTATCGCGGCCGCTGTCCTGCTGGCTTTTCTTGTGATAATCATCTTAAAGGCCAGACACCTCATACCTGACTAACCAGGACTCGGGCAACGTGGCGTTTTATGCGGTTTGCCTGGATTAGCCAGCGGCCT
>CAYWBA010000218.1:0-5687 GCA_964455955.1 uncultured Planctomycetota bacterium
TCCAGCCAGTCACGCCGCCGGTGGACTCGTCGGTGAAGCTGACTATAAGCGGCGCATCGCCGGAAAGCGGAGTGGCTGAGAACTCAGCCACGGGCGGAGGCGGCTGGCTAACTGTAATGTAGTTTACTTTTATTTCAGTATCATTCCCGCTGGGGCCTGACACGGTAAGGGTTACAGTAAACGGGCTGCCGACCCATGTATCGTAAGTGTGGGTAGGATTCTGCTCGGTGCTTCCGTTGCCATCACCGAAGCTCCAACTCCAGCCAGTCACGCCGCCGGTGGACTCGTCGGTGAAGCTGACTATAAGCGGCGCATCGCCGGAAAGCGGAATGGCTGAGAACTCAGCCGCAGGCGGAGGTGGCATGGTGACATCAATATAGTTCGTCTTCGTTTCAGTGTCGGGTGGGCCTGCGGCGCCTAACACTGTAAGACTTACAGTGTACGTACCCGGGTTGTTGTAAATGTGGACGGGATTTTGGTCAGTGCTTGTGTTACCATCGCCGAAGTCCCAGGACCAGGATGTGACAGGGCCGGTAGAAGCGTCATTAAACTGAACTGTTAGTGGTGCATCGCCGCTATAGGGTGAGGCTGTGAAGTCGGCGACTGGGGGAGGGTCAGTAACTGTAATGTAGTTTGGTATTATCAGAGTATCCGAGCCGCCGGGGCCGGTTACCTGCAGGGTTACAGTAAATGTACCGGTCGATGTGTAAGTATAGGCCGGGTTTTCTTCCGTGCTTGTCCCACCATCACCAAAATTCCAAGACCACGATGTGACAAGGCCGGTCGAGGCATCCGTAAACTGGACTGTAAGAGGTACTTCACCGGAAGTGACATCCGATGTGAAGTCGGCGACCGGCGGTGGCGGGGGTGGGGATGTGCTTACCGTGATGTAGTCTGTCCTTGTCCTTATGTCTGAGCCGCCGGGGCCGGTTACTGTGAGAGTTACAGTGTAGGTGCCTTCTGCAGTGTATGTGTGCCGGGGGTTGTGGCGGCAACTTTTGATGCCGTCGCCGAAGTCCCACAGGTATGAGTTTATGACGCCGGTTGACTCATCGGTGAATGTTACGACAAGCGGCGGTTCGCCCCAAAGCGGGGTTGCGCTGAAGTTCGCAACAGGCGGGTCTGGCGGCGGCGGCGGAAGCGGTGGGGAAGTTACTGTAATCAAATCGGTTTTGGTAAGCGTGTCGGAACCCAGCGGGCCTGCTATGGTCAGAACTACGCTGTATGTGCCAGGAACGGCGTATGTATGGGTTGGATTCGGTCCAGCGCTCGCATTCCCGTCGCCGAAGTCCCAAAAATACGAGACTATCGTGCCGGTGGACTCGTTGGTAAAAGTTACTGCAAGCGGGGCATCGCCGGAGGCCGGGCTTGCGGTGAAGCTGGCTGAAGGCGCCTGCGGACTGTCAACCTCATCCGGTTGGAAGCCGCATCCGAGGATGCAGGCGAGGGTCAGGAAAACTGTGAGGTATCCAAGGATTGTCGTGGGGTTGCGCATCTTGGTACTCCTTTGCGGATGCACTGTAATACATCTTTATAATATACCCCGTGATTGGGCAATCGTCAAGCTCGGATGTGTCTTGAGCAGGTAAAAAGCACAAACTTCTTGTAAAAGATGCCGGAATCTATTATAATGTAGATGAACGCAAAGAAGTTGGTGGCGCAGCCACCTCTGTCAAAAGTGCTTGCAGCACAAGGTTGAAGGTTAAAAGTTGAACGCTACCGGCCAATAGCCAGTAGCCAAGAGTCGGAGCCGGATTCCGGCTATTGCCTTCTTCGCGGTGAAATTTGAGCGCGGAGCAGAAACTGCTGACACGGAGTGAACAGTGTCAATATTCTCAAAACTTTTCGGGAAGCGCGAGACAACTCCTGATGCATCCTCGACAATTTCGGCAATTTCTGAGCTTGTCGCGGGCGCAGAGCTGGACGAGCGGCCGGAAGAGATGCTTGCCCGGCGCGAGGAGAACCTCAACCGGATAATGGAGTGGCTCGGGGATGTCACGACCAACATGCGCGACATCTGCGAGCAGCTCAAGTCGCAGGGCGAAAGCCTCGCATCGTTCGAGAACAACGCGCGTCTCCAGCTCGACACCATGCGGCAGCTCAACGTGAATCTCGAAACTCAGGGCAAGACATCCTCGCAAATAGCCGAGAACCTGCGCGGCCTGCCGGGCCTGGTCTCACTGATGCCGGAGGTAAGCCGCGCCCAGACCGAGATACTTGAACATCTCGGCAAGGAGCTTGTCGAGCAGTCGAGCAAGGCGCAGAACTTGCTCGACGTCTTCACAGAGGTCTCCGGCAAGCTGGAGAGCCTGCCGAGAAACAACGAGGAGCAGTCCAGAATCCTCGAGACGCTTGGCGGGAAGCTCGATACGGCGGTTGAGCAGGAAGAGCAGATACGCCAGAACATTGCGGCTTTCAGCCAGATACTCAGTTCTGTAAACCAGTTCACAAAGGAGCAGGCCAGCAGTCTTGAGGGTATTGAGAAGACGGCCCGTTCCGCCATGGCGGAGAGTTCGCGCCTCTTTGAGCGACGGTTCAAGATGGCAATCGTACTGCTCGCCTCGCTGATTCTGATAGTGCTTGTGCTGGGCATTATCGCAATCGCCAGGCTGGGTTAGGACACGCGGCCCGGCCAGGCTGCAGGCGAGAGCCGGAGGTGGCATACCTTGAGGAAGCTGCTCGTTGCCCACATTCTGATACTGCTTATTGCCGCGTTTGTCTGCGCCCAGGATGCAGGCCGCCCTCCCACGGAAGAGGAGAAGAAGGCGTTCCTGGAGCAGTTTGCCCGTCTTGGCAGCGACCTGTACGGCGAGCGCAAGGCTGCTGCGGAGGCGATAATCGCGCTCGGTCCCTCTGTCATTCCGTTGCTTGAGGAAAGAAAAGAGCAGACCGACCCGGAGGTCCGGGAGGCTGTGAAGCGGCTGATAAAGGAATTGAAGTTTCAAATCGAAAAGGCGCGGATAGCCGGTCTAATCAAGCAGACAGGTGTTGAGGAGGAGCCAGAAGAACTCCTAAAGCTCTACACCTCACCGAAAGATATTGACAGGAAGAACTTCCTGCTGCGCGTGACCGTGCGCCGCACGCCCGCCTGCATACCGATAGCCAGGGAGTTCCTCAGCGACGCGTCGGACGAGGTAGTCAACACAGCCATGAAGCTCCTCGGCGAGCTTGTCAAAGGCAAGGACGCCGGCATCGCCACACGCATTCTGGAGATAGTAGCCCGGACCCCGGCCGATGTGGAAATAATATTCGACAGGATAAACTACTTCCTGAAGTTCGCCGATTTCCGCCAGGACAGCATCCTCGGCGCACTGACAGGGCTGGCGGACGGGAAAGCGAAGGAATTGATTTTGACAAGCATGATACTGGCGCCGCAGGAGCATTTTGTATTCGCCTTCGCCAGCATGCTTGGGGCGCAGGACCGCTTCATGCGCCGCTACTGTGCCGGAGGAATCGAGGTAACGGTCCGGGAACTGCTGCAGGGCAAAGGCCGCCAGATGTTCAGCTTTGAGAAAAGTGAGATGCAGAAACTGAGCAATCTTCTGGCCCCGGCCCTTAGCAGCGATGACCCGGTTGTTGTAAACGTTGTCGCAGGCGCAATTGGGCGCACGGGGGCAAGCGGCCCGGCACCGAGGCTTATCGAGCTTTTGGGAGACAAGGACATCTCCACTGTCAGGCGCGCGGCTGTCTCGCTGGGCCTTATGAAGGCGAAGAAGGCTGCTCCCGCGCTGCTGGGGCTGCTGCAGGGTAAGAGCTACGAGGCTCTGCCGGAAGCGGCCGATGCACTCGGGCGCATAGCTGACCCGCAGTCTTTCCAGCCGCTGCTTGCGCTTCTAAAGAAGAAGGAGATTCCTTTCAGGGAGCTTATACTGCACGCCATGGCGCAGGCTGACCTGAAGCGAACCGCCGAAGTGCTTCCCGCGTTTCTTGCCGACAGGAACATAGCCGTCCGCGCGCTCGCGGTTGACAAGCTCGCGGGCGCCCTCGGGTTGTACCCCTCGCTGCGGAGTTCAAAAATACCTGTGCTGCTTGATATAGTTCGCAAAGGGCCGGGGAGGGCGAAGTTTTCCGCCGCCCGCGTCATAGGTGAAGTGGGTGATGCGCTGCTCCTGCCCGGGCTGAAGAAGCTGACCGCGGAGAGTGACCCGGAAGTGCGCGCATCAGTGATGCTGCCCCTTGCCATGATTGCCGGCGCGAGTGTAAAGGAAGTGTTTCTTTGCGGTCTGAAGGATGCTGACTACCAGGTGCGCTTCCGGGCTGCGGAGGCGCTCGGGTACCTCGGCGACTGGACGGAGTTCCTCAAGGTGGCGAAGATTCCTATAGAAGTCGAGGAAAGCCCTGTAGTCGAGGCTCTCCAGTCAATAGCTTTCTCGACAGGCATTCATCTGGTAATTGACCCCTCGGCAATAAGGATGAACTCGCTTGACGAGCAAATGGTAAGTCTGTCTCTCAAGGGAAAAACGCTGCTGGAAGCTCTTGTAGCCCTGAAGCAGGAGTTCGACATCGCCTGGGACGGGACCCACTACGTGCTCTTTGTAACTGTCAGCCCTCGCAAGGATGTGCTCAAGGGCTTCAGCCTTCCGCGCGCACCGATAGGCTGTTCGGCAACAGAGATAGAAATAGAAAAGAAGCTCGCAACGCGGCTCACCCTCGACTCGGTATCGGAACCTATTGAAAGTTTCTTTGAAAGAGTCGGAAAAAAGACCGGCGTTTCATTTGAGCTTGACAAGTCGGTGCGGATGCGCCTGGACGAAACTTTGCGGAAGGTGGATTTCACCGCAGACAAGGTCCCGCTTTCCGCCGTGCTGCATCTCGTCCTTGCACCGCGGGGGCTGGCGGCAAGAATCCGCGGCGGGGCGGTCGCCATAACAGCCGGGAAGTAGCGGCTTACCAGGCCTGTATCTCGCCGGTGATTTCATCAAGCAGGTCTTTGAGCGTCACTATCCCGAGCGTTTCCTTGTGCGGACCGACCACAAGCCCCATAGGCTGGCGGGCCTCCCTGAGCACGACAAGCGCCTCGTCAATCCGGGCTGAGCGCAGTATGGCGGGAAGCGGCCTCAGCAAGGGGCCGATATCTTCCGGCTCACCGTTGTAGAACAGGTCAAAGACGTTCAGCACGCCTACTATCTGGGTGCGCTTGCCGCGATAGACCGGCATACGGGAAAAGCGCTTCGCCTTCACAAGGCGCAGTACTTCCCCTGAACTTGCATCCTCGCTTACCATGACCGCGTCGCGGATTGGTATCATTGCTGACAGAACCGTCTTGACGGGCAGTTGCATTATATTGCGCACCATCCGCGCCTGAGCAGGCGTCAGGGCGGCCTGGCCCGGCTCTTCAGTCATGTGATGCTCTACAGCCTTTCTCGAAAGGAATTCGTTATCGAGGGATGCGCGGCGCCCGAACAGGAAGTTTACAGCACCGGTCAACAGTGACAGCGCCTTCGTCAGCGGCCAGAAGAGCAGGCGGGAGATGTAAAAGGCGCGCGCCGAGGAGTAAACCAGGGTGTTGGCCCTAGCGCGATAGACGTTCTTGGGCAGCATTTCGGCAAAAATCATCACTGCTACAGTTGTAAAGATTGTTGTTATCAGGGCCTTGCTCGCCATGTCGGCCGAGGGGCAGAGGCGCTCGGTAATCCTCGTAGAGTACATGGTTGCGAGGAACATGCACAGGTTCGTTCCTATCAGGA
>CAYWBA010000219.1:0-5687 GCA_964455955.1 uncultured Planctomycetota bacterium
AAGAAGTCGAAGGAAAAAACAGTGGGAGTATCAAAGGACGGAATTTCGCCCCCAATCACGAAAGGCAGGGCGCAACGGGAGTAGGTTGGGTAGGGATCTTTGTTTATGCAAACTATCTGCGCACTCCTGTTCTGTTTCCTTGCCGCGAAGCACGCGCTCGCGCCTGCGCTCCCTGCACCGACTACGACAATATTTCCGGACATGGCGTTCTCCCCGCCAGACACTTCCCAGGCTGCCAAGAAATCAAGTGTGGGATTCTAACACCGCCGCCCGCTCGCGTCAACTATCCCATGCGGGTTTTCAAACAGTTTCGGACTTCTCCTCGAATGAAATGCCTGCTTGTTCGAGTTCTTTGAGAATCGGTTCATATATGTCCGGGGTGACGGGGATGTGCACGCCAGTTTCAGTTATTTTCCCTTCAAGTACCATTCTCGCCGCAATTGCAGGCGGCAGGCCGACTGTCTTGGCCATTGCGGTTGCTTTGCCTGCTTCGCCAAAGCCCACAAAATTGGAGGTGATTCTTTCCTTGCGGTCACTGTATTCTGCAATGAACTCGTGGCGAAGGATAATCATGTCGCGCTCGCCCGGGGCGTATACAAGTTTCTGCTGGAACCTTGCAGACAGCACGTCAAGGAGCGACCCGCGCTTCAGGGGAAGTTCCTCGTCGCTCAATAGCCCAAGCCAGTCGAGGCGCCCAATGATTTCCGAATCCTGCGCTACGCCGACAAACTTCGCCAGGGAGCTCTTGAGGTCGCCGCCTGCAGCGCCAACCAGTGACTCAGTAAGAGCGGCGTAGGTCATTCCTGTAAAATCCCGCTCTGTTTCGTCAAGCAGGCCGAGTTTCTTTATAGCCACCCACGTGTTGCACCAGCCGGGATAGCGGTAAGTGCCGCGAAGAATTGTCTGGGTTGCCGGTATGTCGTATGTCTTCGCGTACGGCAGCGAGTTGCCGTTGGGGTACGATTCGAACTTGCCCAGACCCTCGATATCCGCAATCCAGTATTCCTTGAAAACATCTTCAGGTGCGACAAGAACCTCTCTGCCGTCTTTGAGGTAACGGGCCTCCCGTTTCCCTGCGAGCATAACGCCGCGGGGGCTCCAGGAAAACTTGTAACCGAATGGGTTGTCGTTTGCATCAGGCGCGGGCAGGCCGCCGCAGAACGAGGTGAAGCTTTTTACCTCTCCTCCGTCTTCCTTAATTCTGTGTATTATGCGCATCGCAGACATGTGGTCTATGCCGGGGTCAAGGCCTGTCTCATTAATGAGTATCACGCCTGCCTTCTTCGCTTCTTCGTCAAGCGCCCTCATCTCATCGCTTACATATGAGGTGCTGACAAAAGGCTTTGCGTTCCTGATGCAGAGCTTCGCGATAGAGACGTGGTGCGTAAATGGGAGCATGCTGACCACTATGTCGGAGTCTGCCACAAGGGTTGCAAGCTGGCCTGCTGTATCGCTCACATCCAGTCTCAGTGCTTCACCGTTGTCGTGTCCTTCGACGAGTTTCTCAGCCTTTGAGACTGTGCGGGTCGCAACTTTCACACGAAGGTCCGGCTGCGCCAGCAGGTGGTCTACAAGCGGCTTTGTTGTAAGCCCGGCGCCCAGCAGCAATACGCTCTTCATTGTTCTATCTCCTTCTTCTATTGTACAGCACTTATTCCTGGTTCACAAACTTCTCAAGGTACGCAAAGTCAGGGGTAAGCTCGCCGCCCTGAAGTATAAGCGCCTCCTTGATTTCCGGCGGCAGGGCAAGCTTGTCAAACTCCACTGAAAAGTCGGCGGAAGCTATCGGGGCTACAAAACCTGTTAACGCCTTGCTGAACTCTTCCGACGAGCTCGCAGGGATTTCGCATGGCAGGTTGTCTATCGTCATCATTACTACGCCGTCGCCTTCGAAGCCCTCTTTCGTTGAACCGTCCGCAGGGTCATAAACGTAAGTCGGGCTCTCGGGTGTGGTGGCGTCAACCGTGGCTTCAACAGCCCCGCGTACGTCGCAGCTTATGTCGCCTATTACGCGCAGCTTTGGCTTGCCAGGCTTGTCAAACAGCTCCTGCAGCGCTTCTCTTGTTATAAGCCTGGGATAGCGCTCTTCCCAGTAAATAGCATTCATAAAAACAGTTAGACAGGGCAAATAGCTTGAGAATCTGCCACGGTATTTTTCCGGGTGCGCGAAGTAGTCTTGAAGGTCGAATTGCGCGCCAGGTGAAATCGGCTCTACAGTGTCCTCTTCTTTGAAAACGGCCTTGTAGAGGACATCACGCCTTGGTTGCCCGCCCTGCGCCAGCTCCGCCAGGTCCGCGGCCTTTATCTCTTCGCAGGGCAGGATGTCAATAACCTCCTGCGCCCCGCACCCAACGTTTCCGTAACCTGCAATCCCTACTACCAGCGGCGCAACCTCCTCGGGAAGACCGTCTGCGGCAATCCGCCCGCCTATGGATTCCAGTGCCTGATTGATTTCGTTGAGGTCTTTGTATTGGTGCGGCTGCCTCAGCCCAGAAAACGGTGTCTTTAGGCCTTCCCAGTCGAGCCTGCGGCCGAGGCCACACAAAGTTTCCACCGCACCCGCGATTCCTGCGTAACGCCCGAAAAATATCAGCCGCCGCCCCTTCTCGTCCACTATCTTCTCATAGTCTATCAGGTTGCACCCGAGCTCCATAAGGCGGCGAAGCAGCGGCATGTTGTGGCTCTGGCCCTTGATAACGTGCGCGAAAAACACGTATGTCCTGCCGGGTGCAAGAAGTTCGATGGGAATCTCCTTCACTGAAAACACAGCCGGGCAGGCTGACAGGTCTTCCTGCACCGTCGCACCTGCAGCTTCGTACTCGGTATCTGAAAAGGCCCGTATCGCGGACGGCTGGACAACAAACTGTACGTCGTGCTTTAACCTCAACTCATCGAGGTCTCCTGGCGTTATCGGAACCCTTTTCTCCCACTTGTTCTTGTCTTCCCTTCGGATGCCGACTGAGTTCTGCACGGTTTCGTCTCCAGTCAGAAGTACCCCGGTCTCCCAAGACAGCTACAATTAAGCCGAATTATAGTCAATTGTCTGCATACTTCAATCAGAACCGCAGATTGTTTCAAAATACCTCTCGAAGTTACTGGTCAGACTAAAACCAATACAAGGCATTAGAGCCCGGGGCTCAGCCGTTGGGGCGGCTTTTGAAAAAAAGCTGCCACGCAGGCTTGAAATCCAGCCTGCAAGCTGTATATTAATATGCCTGCACCAGAGAGGGCAGGGGGCTTTGTTAAACAAATTTCTGGCCACTCGTTCGAGGACGGTCAGGGCTGCGGAAAAGAGGACGCAACCGGGATGGAAGACTCTGATCTCCAGTTCTGTCAGGAAGCGCTTAAAAAGCGCTATATTACACACGAGCTCTTCAAGGAATGCCTGACGGCCCACGCCAAGATAGAGAAGATGGGTTTGGCCAAGCCGACAATCCGTGATATCGTGATTACGAAGGCCAGGATGACGCCCGAGCAACTGGCGGAAGTAATGGCCATAGTGGGCTCCCGCTCCGGTCAGCGCAGCATAAAGGGTTACAAGCTTATTGAGAAAGTTGCTTCAGGCGCGTTCGGGTCTATTTATAAAGCCAAGCAGGTTTCCATGGACCGCGTGGTGGCGCTTAAGGTCCTTCCGCGGCGCCTGGCGCTCAACAGGCTCTACGTCAAGAACTTCATGCGCGAAACAAAGCTCGCCGCAAGACTGGTGCACGAGAATATAGTATATGTCCTTGACGCCGGCGAGTCGGCTGGACTTCTGTACCTTGCAATGGAGTTTGTTAAGGGCGAGACTCTGGAGGCGATTGTACATGGGAACGGCCCGCTCGGTGAGAAGAAAGCTCTCGGTATAGTCTGGTCTTTGGCCCAGGCGCTTTCACACGCTCACAAAATGGGTATCCTTCACCGCGACATAAAGCCCGCAAACATAGTCATGGCGGAGGGAAAAATACCTAAACTCTGCGACTTCGGCCTTGCCAAAAGTACTGCACGCAAGGCACTCTCGGATGAAACAGGTTCAATTGCCGGAACCCCGTCGTACATGGCGCCCGAGCAGATTCTCGGCGAAAAGGCTGACGAGCGTACTGATATCTATTCTCTGGGCGCTACGCTCTACTTCGTGGCTGGCGGACAACCTCCTTTCCCGCCGGGACAGCGTTTTGACCAGGTTTACGAAAATCAGATAAAAAGGCCCATGCGGCCCTTGAGGCTTGCCAACCCTGACGTGTCGCCGACAGTCGAGGCCCTGGTTGAAAAGATGATGCAGCGCGAACGCCGCGAGCGCTACCAGAGCTTTGACAAGCTTGCTGACGCCCTGCTTACAATCGCCAAGAGCAAGTAGTACCTCGGCGATTCCGGTTCTCTTCCATAAAATAACAAAATCACTTCAATAAGCCTAAAAACTCTAAAGAACCCCCAGCCGGCGGCCGATATGTCAGTGGGTAGTTGCAGTGAGAGGGGACAATACCACCAGTTGCTGTACTGGCATTCCTTTTCCTTTCCTGAGCTGAACCCGCAGAAAACAAGGTGTTGGGCAAGGTCTGTTTTTTGAGAGGGGGAGTTGGCATGAACTTCGGTGTTAAGGAAGTTATGGTTGTTGCGGCGCTCGCGTTCGGTATCCTGGCCGCCGGATGTAGCGCGCCAGGCACGGCGAGCCTCGCAATGGACCCGCAGGTCCGGGTTATGAACATCACCGCCTGCAGCGATTACAGGTTCTGCTTTTCAAAGTACGAACTTGACTTCTATTACCCGGACGGGTTGCCTGAAAAGGTGGAAGTGGCGCCAAATACTGAGGTCTATGTGCCTGTAATTGAACCGCCTGCACCGGGCGGGCCGATTGCCGCAGGCCATGACCCTCTAAAAGGCACCCCGGGGTGGAGCCTGAGCCTGCCCTTGTGCTTCAAATAGCATTTCGGCACAACACTCAGTCCAAGGCGGCAGCAAAGGCAATATCCGGGGCAGACTAAAACCAATCTTGCGGGCCCAGACTCTGGGCCAGGGAAGTTCCTAAATTATTTTTGAATTTTTTGTAAATCAAAGCAAGAAAAGTCGAATACCTGCGTCTTGTCTAACGGATAAGGTGGAAGGAGAGTTTCCAAGTGGATTGCGTAAAGACAAGACGAAACCTTTCAGCATACCTGGATGGTGAAGTAGATGCATCCACCGCCGCCGGTATCCGCAATCACCTCTCGGCCTGCGAAGCGTGCAGGGCTGAGCTCGCCTTCTTAAGAAAGCTCTCCGGTCTGAGCATTAAGGCACTTTCCCGCGCGCCGTTCGACAGCAGGCTGGTCCAGCGCAGTCTCCTTGCGATAAAGACACGCCGTGAGAGTGCAAAATGTTGGTATGCTTTCGACAGGCTCGTGCTTGCAGCCGCGCTTGTGGTTGCTGTAGTGAGCCTTACGCTTATCGCTTCCTTTTACATGGGGGAACGTGCTACTCCGTCAGCTTTGGCGGTGGGAACAAACGAGTCGGCGTTTGTCAAGTACAGGGGGACTCCAGACTGGCAAAAGCTTGGACCGGGCGATGAACTCCAAAGCGGGGACGTGGTCAGGAATGCTTCCCATAGCCTTGTTAGCCTGCGTACCCCGCGGGGCAGCAGGTTGATTCTCAATCGCGATACCAGTGTCCAGGTGCGCGCCGACTCTCCCGCCGCCGGTTTCTCATTGCTGGCCGTGCTGGGTTGGCTGCTCTAT
>CAYWBA010000220.1:0-5667 GCA_964455955.1 uncultured Planctomycetota bacterium
AGGACTGTAACATCTCCCCCGAGGGCCGCGGCAGTCCTGGCAGCCGCGGTACCTGCAACGCCAGCGCCTATCACCACCACTTTCGGCGCAAGCTCGCCTTCAATGAAGGTAGCCAGCAATTTGCCCACTCCACCACATGGTCGCTGAAGATGCTTCGCTCCCTCCAGGGTAGCGACTCTGCCTGCAATCTCACTCATGGGAGCAAGAAGCGGATGCGAGCCATCAGAAGTTTCTACTGTTTCAAACGCTATGCCTGCAACCCCCGTTTGCAACAAACCTTCTGTGAGAGTTCTAGATGAGGCAAGATGAAGATACGCAAACAGTGTGTGTTTCTGGTTCAGAAGGCCAAGCTCTTCGGGTAAAGGCTCCTTCACCTTGACGATCAATTCGGAAGAATTGTAGAGTTCGGCATGGGAATGCACAATCCTAGCGCCTGCCTTGACGTACCGGGAGTCCTCGAAGAGAGCGCCTTCTCCAGCGGATTTCTCTACAAGAACCGTATGCCCCTTGGCGACGAGGCGCCTGACAGCCTCCGGTGTCAGGGCTATTCGATATTCCTGCTGCTTGATTTCTTTCGGAACACCTACAATCATCGAACCAACCTTGCCTACAGTTCCACGATGCGAACGGATTCCCCTTTCTCAGCGGCGAACTCCGGTGCTTCCTCGCCTCTCGGTTTGGGTTCTGTACGGGAGCACAGAACCACTCCCTGCTCGAAGCACCTTTTGAGAGCGAAGAAGCGCTCTCTAAGCTCGTCTTCCCCGCATGCGTCTGCTATTTTGTTTACGGATACAGCCATTTCCGCGAACAACCCGCCCAGGGCATCACGAAATTCCTGATTCGTACTCACCGCTTGCCTCCTCTTCCAAACACAGGCTCTTGGTTTCAACTCCTGTTACGGATAGATTCCCCGTATCCTGACTGCATCTGCCACACGCTGTACTGCGAGCATGTACGCCGCCGTGCGCATGTCTATTTTCTCTTTCTGAGCGAGTTCGTATGTTTCGTCGAACGCAGCGTTCATGATTTTTTTCAGCTTCTCATTGACTTCGCACTCTTCCCAGAAGTATGCCTGGCAACCCTGAATCCACTCGAAGTACGAAACTACGACGCCACCGGCATTTGCGAGAATGTCGGGCACCAGAAGCAAGCCATTTTCACTGAGGACTTTGTCCGCCTCGGGCGTGGTCGGTCCATTTGCGCCTTCAACTATGACCTTTGCCTTGATTTTCGGCGCATTCTCGGCTGTTATCTGCTGCTCAAGCGCGGCGGGGATAAGCACGTCGCAATCCACTTCAAGGACACTCATGGGGGCTATGTTTTCAGCTTCCCCGTAATCCGCGACGGTAGTGGTCTTTTGCTTGTGCTCGAAGACCCTGAGAGGGTCGAACCCGCCGGAATTATGGATTGCACCCTTTGTGTCACTTGCAGCGACTATCTTCTGGCCAAGTTGATGGAGGAGTTTTGCCGCAATCCAGCCCACGTTGCCATAGCCCTGAACGGCAACACGAGCGCTGCCTTCGAAACCAATTCTCTCCAGTGCTCGCAGAGCAGTAAGTACACAACCCCGCGCAGTAGCCTCGGTTCGACCGCGTGAGCCACCCACTTCAATCGGCTTACCTGTTACCACCCCGAAAACGGGGTAGCCCTTGCTCATTGAGTAAGTGTCCATAATCCAAGCCATGACCTGAGGGTTGGTGTTGACATCAGGTGCAGGAATGTCTATATGAGGACCAATGAAGTTAATTATCTCTTTGGTGTAGCGACGGGTCATACTTTCTATCTCGCTCTGGCTCATCTCCTTTGGGTTGCAGATGATGCCGCCCTTGCCGCCGCCGTAAGGTATCCCCACAACCGCGCACTTCCACGTCATCCACATCGAGAGGGCTTTTACTTCATCAATTGTGACATCGGGATGGTATCTTATGCCGCCTTTGGCAGGGCCGCGGGACATGTTGTGCTGAATCCTGTAGCCTGTGAATACTTCCACATCTTCGTTGTCCATTCTAACAGGCAGGGAAACCGTCAGCTCCCTCTTGGGCTTACGCAGTACCTTGTGTATCCAAGGTGCAAGACCAATTCTCTCGGAAACTCCATCGAGTTGACTCAGCGCCATTTCCCAGACGTTCTGCTTTTTCTTGGCCACGGCTAACCTTCCTTTGCTACAAAGATGCCTTTCTCGATTTGCATTTCTGAGAACTTAGAATACTTGTCCCGAGAATCTTGAGTAATTTGGCCATTGTCATGTTCTGGTATTTCTGTCCATCGACCACTACCGTCGGCGGCCTAACACATGGGGAATCAGTGGCATTGAAAGTGGAGATGCAATAGCGGGCGCCGATGCCGTTGCAGCAGGATTTGGTCAGCAAAACATCCCTGAGTCCTTTGAGTATCTCGCTCCCACCATTCAGCTTACAGTTAGGACAGGTGCATATCTCTATGGGCTTCTTTAAGTCTTCTTCCAAGACGAAACCATCGTTGTAATCAATTACTCTCATAATCCGGACAAGGGCAAGCTCTGTCTGGTTGGCCACTTCTCTCAAGGCGTCCTCGGGCAAGCACCCGAATGTCCTTTGCACTTCCTGCAGTACTGAAACAATGTCTGACTTGGGGTCCACATAGCTCTTCAGTATCTCACTGACCCTGTCTTTGACCGCTTCCATCCACCTATCCCCCTGTGCGCAACTTTCTGGTGGCATCGCTATTAGCACTCGCACAGCCTCTTCGTGAAATCGAGCCCTATGCCTTTCCTTCGTTGAGCCTCTTGGTGTAATCGAGGTAGTGCTTCAGCAGCCACATCTTCTCCAGGAACTCAGGCCAGCCGCACTCGGGCTTGAAGCCTTTCTCTGCTTCGGGAAGCACCATGCCTCCGCCTGTCACGCAGCCCTTCATCTGCTCCCACATGTCAGCCCAGACATCGAGCGCATCTCGCATGACCGAGGCTGTAACATTCCTGAGGTGCTGGAGCTTCTTCTCAGGCGTACCCAGTTGGTCTAATAGTTCGCCGTCCTCGCCCACACCTATCGGCAATTTGTATTTCTTGCGCATCTTTTCTGGTTCACTCTCACTCATCTTGCTCTCCTGAAATCGAGCTGTTGCCCCCAACTGCTCTGAGAATAGTCCTATGTAGAACCTCAAGACACTTCTTGAATTCATTCAGATGGTTGGTATTGCCTTTCTTGGGGATTTCAGGTGGAGAGAATGCGTATCTTGCATCAGTGTTACGAACCATGACAGGGGAGAACTTGAATTTCACCTGCGAGAGCACCGCGCGTTGCAAGGGAGGCTCGCCCAATACTGCGTGCAGGAGTCCACGCGGCTGAGTCTGCAGCTCTATTGAAACAGCCCCATCGTTGTGCGCGAAGAACTTGTAAATATCGCTTTCCAGAGGCCCTTCATAGGCTTTCGCTTCCCATTCCTCTCCAGGGCAGTCTAATGGCGGTCCGCCATGGACAATGTGCGAGACCACCTTTATTTTTTCTGGATAGTAAAAGAAGAAGTAAGTGCTGCGTGAAGGAATGTAGTCAAAGTTCCGCTCGTACCTTACCTCTATTGTCGCCAGGCATACCCTCTCCGGAATATTGCTGCTTTGGGCGAGATTGTCCAGAGAATATAGAGACACAACGCGTCCATCTTCGCAGTAGTTGGGGGTAAGAAAGGTTAGAAGTTCACCGTGGTTGTCGAGCCGGGTCCTGAAGGTGTTGATGATTTCCGGGTCGTTGGTACCACTCAGGCGCGCGATTCTGTTGAATTCTTTGCCAATCGGCTTGAAACCCGCTGTGTGGGTTTCCTCGGGTGCCAGGACCCTCTTATTGAATGCAAGGCGGGTGTCACCTGAGAATGGAACCGCTCCCTCGAACGAGTACTCGAATTCCTTGAAGCCGTCTATAGCTACAATTAAGCAGCGCTTATTGTCCAAAGGAATGGTTTGAATGATGCCACGGTCCTCATCGGACAAGAACTGAATTTTACTCAAAGACCTTTTTTGGGCAGTCAATTTCACTACGCTACCTCTTGGAGCTCTTACATCCACTCCTGGCTACGAAGTTTCTTGTCTGTCAGTCTCTCACGCCCAATCGTCCTGGCGATGTCGCGGAATATGAGTTCTCCATTTGAGCCTTTAATTCTCTCGTAAATCTCCTCAACATTCTGCGCGACGGTCCGCGTGATTCTGTCCTCGATGTAGTTGCGGCCGGTGCCGTCTGAGGCGAGGACTTTCTTGCGATATTCGGGGTCGGTATCCATACGGTACTCAATCGCGCCTGCAATAACGCCGCCTGCGTTCACAATCCAATCAGTCAGGCAGGTAATGTTCCGCGTTTTCTTGAGATGAGTCTCTTCCTTCGCTGTACAGGGGTTATTGGCACCTTCGAGAATGATTCGAGCCTTGATTCTGTTACAGTTGGCGCTGTTGATAACTCCCGGGCGGGCAGCAGGTACGAGGATGTCGCAAGAAATCTCAAGGAGCTTGTCTAATTCGTCCGGGCCGAACTTCTGTGTTACTTCACCTTCGTAGTTCGCAAGCGCGTTCGGCTTTCTGCGGATTGCGTTGAGTTGGTCTACGTCAAGACCATCTTCATTGTAGAGAGCCACGTGTATGTCGCTTGCGCCCACAATCAATGCTCCTGCCTCTCGCAGCTTCGTGGCTATGGGAGACCCGACATTGCCGTAGCCCTGTACAATCACCCGGGAGCCTTCTGTCTGGAAGTCTTTTTCAAACTTCTCGGCTGTTCTGATAGCGGCGAATAGCCCGTGTGCCGTCAGGCCCCATTCGTCAAGCGGTATGCCTCCCTTGTCCTTGGGCCTGCCTATGCCGCCCCGGCCATGGTTTGAATTGCCTTTGTTGAATTGCGTGAAGTTGTCGTAGAGCACCTGCATGTCGTTCTCGTTGGTGCCCATGTCGGGCCCGGGAACGTACTCGGGGATAGACCAGAGCGCCTTGGCAAACCGCTCCATGAGCCCTGTCTTCTCCTCAGGATGTGCGAACATGTACTCCGGGTCAACCATGAAGCCGCTCTTCCCGCCCCCGACCGGAAGCATCGCGGCCGCATTCTTGAAAGACATCGCCCTGGCGAGACCATAGATTTCTTCGAGGGTAACGTCCTTTGCCAGACGAGTGCCTCCTATGGCAATGTGGCCCCTGCTCAGGTTGTGGACGAAAACATAACCCCAGGTTTTGTTCCTCAGACCATCATAGAGGCGGACCACCTTTGCCGGGCCGAACTCATCCTGTGGGATGTCGCTTCTGGCCTTGATGTCCTTTTCCAGCAGCACCTCGGTTTCGAACCAATCGGGCAACTCGTAAGGTTCCACTTCTATCTCCTTAGCGCTTAGTAACTTATTGACTTGCGTCCCTTTTCACTCCTGTGTCTTCTCTGTCCCCGGTCTTCTCACGCGCCGCCAGGGCATCCTTGATAGCCAGCTTCAAGAGTTCGATACTGAACGGTTTGGTGGTATAGTAGAGTATGCCTCTCTCGCGGATAACTCTCTCAAACTCCTCGGACCGGTTGGCCGCAATAACAACAATAGGAATCTTCGGTGAAGAGCGCTTGACAGTGTCAATGACAGTACCGGTTTCTATATCCGGCATTTCAGCTTCAACAACCAGTGCGTCCGCGCCTATCCAATAAAACTTCTACAACAATTCCACCCCAATTAATACAATTT
>CAYWBA010000221.1:0-2756 GCA_964455955.1 uncultured Planctomycetota bacterium
ACTGACGGACGGCACTTACGAAATCGGCGTTATGTTTGTACGCGAGATACTTGGCGATTTCGAGAAGCTGCACCAGTACGTTTTCGACAACCTGGAGATATAGTCAGCGCTAATCTTCGGCAAGCACCGCCTTGTGCTCGACAAAATCTATAGTTACAAGCCTGGCTTTTACTCGTTTCTCCTCCCCGTGGATGTTGGCGAGATAGAACTGGTCACCTTCGGGCCTGAGGATTTCCACTTCTTCGAGCAGAGTTTCCTCCTTATCGCCTTTCCTGATGTACACGATAGCTTCACACACGGCAGCACCTCCATAAAAGGAAAAACCTGTTTTTAATTCTTCATGCTAAGCGGCTGGCCTGTAGCCTCGACAACGGCGAGCCAGGTCGGGCCTTCGGGGTCAATCTGCTTGCGCTCGGATATTGCGGTAGGGATAGGGACGTGTGTGAAGGAGTTGTTCCAGACCCCTACAATCATGTCGGTCCGGCCGGACATGGCGGCGTGGACAGCGTGCTGGGCAAGCTGCATGCAGAAGACGCTGTCAGTGGCGCTCGCGGGCGCCGAGCGAATCATATAGCTGGGGTCAATGTACTTGATGTTTACATCGAGGCCCTGTTTGGCAAAGTGTTTTGCCATCTCCTGCTTGAGCAGCAGGCCGACATCACCGAGCTTCCTGTTGCCGGATGCGTCGGTGCCGAGCTCTTCCGGGTCGAAGAACTCCTGCCCCGCGCCCTCGGCCACAACGACGAGGGCGTGGCCTTTCTTGCACATTCTGTGCTCAAGCGCTTCGAGAAAGCCGTTTTTCCCTTCGAGGTCGAACTTCACCTCTGGGACAAGCACGAAGTTTGCATCACCGCAGGCAAGTGAGGCTGAAGCGGCGACGAACCCGGAATAGCGGCCCATGAGCTTGACGAGTCCGATGCCGTTGGGCGCGCCTTTGGCCTCGTCATGGCCGGAGCGCAGGGCCATCTGGGCAATGGAATAGGCGGTTTCGAAGCCGAAACTGCGCTGCACGTAGCTTATGTCGTTGTCAATGGTTTTGGGAACGCCCACGACGGAGAGCTCGTATCCGGAGCGTTTGGCTTCCCGGGAGATAGCGAAAGCGCCCCTGAGCGTGCCGTCTCCGCCAATGGTAAAGAGGAGGTTTATTTTTCGCCCGGCGATACAGTCCACCATTTCGCGAACATCCCGCCTGCCCCGGGAGCAGCCGAGGAAGGAGCCTCCTTCGCGGTGGATTTTTTCGACAAGCTCGGGGGTGAGACGGACCGGCCGGTCAGGCGAGCCCGAGACAAGGCCGCGGTAGCCGTAGCGGATGCCGAGAATTTCCCTGACATTATAATGGTAGTAAAGCTCCATAACGATGCCCCTGATGACGTCATTGAGGCCGGGGCAGAGCCCGCCCGCGGTCAGGATTGCGGCACGCACAGAGTCGGGCTCGAAGTAAATCAGTTCCCTGGGGCCGGCCAGCTCGAGGCTGGGCGGGACAACTCCCTTATCGCGGCACCGCCTGCACTGTGTTTCGGTCGGGTCAAAGAGTACTCGCTGGTCATCAGGCACGTAATCAACGATATTATCGCCGGAGCGGTTGGACAGGTGGAGAGGCGAGCGCACCCCGGCGGGGCCGAGGCGCTCGATATTGAAGTTCAGGGTGCGAATCTTTTCAGTTTTCATAGTATTACCATCCTGTGCCGCCGTATATGCTGACCATTGAGCGCAGCTTGTCCAACAATTCCCGAATATTGATAACCCCGGCGGTGGCGAGACCCACTACGACAGCGACAGCGACAAGAGGTATGATGCCGAGCAAGATGAAGGAGAGCTTCAACAGAGAGGAGCCCCGCGGGGCCTCGCCCCTGCCGGCGGCGTAGCTGCGCGCCTTGACAAGATAGACAATATTGAGAACAAACCCGACAGGCCAGGTAATGCAGGCATTGTAAAGAATAAAGATAAGAATAGCCACACCGAGAAAACTTCTCTCCTCCACGCGCTTAACGAGAGTGACTTTCTTTTTCGGAGGTGCGGGAACGCGCCCGAATTTCTCAGCGTGCTCCATCTGCTTGATTTGCATGTCCACGGCCGCCATTGTGACCATGTGAGCGGGTTCGGCCAGCTTTTTTGTTATTTCGAAGGTTTGGCCGCATTTTTTGCACTTTGTTTCTTCGCCCAGGCTTACCTGCATTTTTGTCTGTTTTTTGCCGCAGTGCGGGCAGGTGACAATTCTGTCCTTCTTGACACCGAGCCTGGGTTTATTGAGTTCCTGTTCAAAGTGTTTCAGGTCATCTTCCGGTTCAGCCACGACAGGCTCCCTGCAAACAAACAATTAACCCCGGCCGGCGCAAAGCGCATCTTGCATATATAGCCAGATGACGAACAGTAGAACAGGTGAAATAAAAACCTTGCTCGCCTGCGGTCTCCTGCTCAACTGCTCCTCGGCGTTTACAACAATTATACTCAGGCTGGGCCGGCATTCAAGAACTGGAGGCCAAATTCCGGCGAAGCCAAATTAATCACTATCTGCGGATGCTTGCTCAGTCATCCCGGCTAGGGCGCGGGCCTTCCAGATATTTTCTATTTCACCCATTATGACGACGACGGTTCCTGGCACCAGTTTCGCTTCCGAGGTTGGCCTGTAGGTGAAGCGCCATTCGTCGGGCAGCTTCATCGCAAGGACAAGGACGCCCGCGCGGCCGGCAAGCTTGGCTTCCGCAAGGGTTTTGTTTGCAATCTCGCTGTTCTCCGACACAGTCATTTCCTCTATG
>CAYWBA010000221.1:2766-5649 GCA_964455955.1 uncultured Planctomycetota bacterium
GCATCTTGTCGAGGAAGGTAACCACAGTCGGGCGCACCATAACCGAAACCATACGCAGCCCCCCGATGGCCGAGGGGGACACAACCTCGGTTGCGCCAGCGGCTGTGAGCTTTTTATCTGCATTAGGCTCTATGCCCTTTGTAATAATTTTGACCTTGGGGTTGAGCTGGTGGGCCGTAACGGTGGCGAAGAGGTTCTCCTTGTCGCTGGGCAGTGAGAGGATAATGCCTTTTGCGTGCTCAATCCCCGCTTTGCGCAGGATGTCATCGTCGGTGGCATCGCCGAGGATGTAAAGGATGTTGTAGGAGTTTCTGAGGCGCCCAAGCTGCTGTTCTGAGCTTTCCACTGCGACAAAGGGGACGCGGATTTTGTGGAGTTCCTCTGCGATGTAGAAGCCGGTCTCGCCGATTCCGCAGACGATGAGGTGATTGCGTAGATTCTTGATTTTGTTTTCCATTCTCCGTCTCCTAAGGGCGTCAGTAAGTTCTCCTTCCACAAGCAGCGCGGTGAGGGTGGACACACCGTAAAGGATGGTTCCCATGCCGCTGACAAGCAGCAGGAGAGTCAGTATCTTGTATGAAACGCCGGATGTGGCTTCAAGTTCTCCGTTAAAGGGTCTGTCAACTGTGGAGATAAAGACGAACGCGTTGTATGCGCACTCGACGAAAGAGTATTTTTCGCCGGCGATAAGCTTGAGGCCAGTCGCCCCGAGGAGGACAACAACCATGAACAGGCACAGGGTGAAAAGGAGTCTCTGATATATAGTCATAGTGAGAAGTAAAACAGGGAAAGCCCAAATTGTCAAGCGGACTTTCCCCGTGAAGAGGCAGCATTATGAGGCGGATTAGTCGTCTTTCTGGATGAACGGGCCCATAATAGGCGAGTTGAGGAAGCCCAGTACGGTCAGGGCCTCGCCCTTGTTGACCATCATCGGGGGTTGCGACATCTTGCCGCCCTCGAGCATAATCACAATATCCTTTTTCTTCACGGTGCTATAGAGGCCCATGATCTGCATAGCTTCATACTGCTTGTAGACCATAATGCTGGTTTTGCCAACACTGTAAACCTCATCCGGCGCACCCATCAGCCTCATCACGTCAGCGAGGGATGCGTCCTTGCCCAGCCCCATTTGAGCGCCCGGGCCGAACTCCTGCTTGGAATACACACCGAATATGCAGCCTGCGGCTGTTAGCAATACAAGCGACATCACAACAAGAATGCCTATCCTCGTTAACATGCAGTTCTCCTTTCTCCAAAAACACTGTTGAGGAAAGCGGCTACTTGGTGAACTTCACCATAACAAGACTATTTTCGAAACCCTTCTGGAAGGTGTAGTAGATTTCATCCATAATTTCGCAAATAAAGAAAATGGCGATTTCCCTCCGGTCGTCGCTTTCTCGCTCCTCGCCAAGTGAAATCTCGTCTGTAAGACCGTTTCCGAAAATATTCTTCGTATCTTCTATCTCTATCTTGACCGCGACGCTACTCACGTCGATTCTTAGGTTTATGACAGACAAGGAGTTCCTGGGCGGCTCTTCGACTATCGCGCTAACGATTTCGTCTATGGCAAGGCTTACAAGGCCGCGGTCATACTCCGCGAGCCGGCTTTGATGAAGAGATTCCCGGACAAAGCGGCGCAATTCATCCAGCGAAGAAGAACTCCGGGCGAGAGTTATTTCTGTTGTCGTGATGTCTTTCTCCATGAAAGCTCCAATACAGTTGCGGTCAGGCTGAAAGCGTCCTCAATCCGAAAAACAGCACTACCGCCAAAGGATACTTGCAATTAAGTTGGTACTTTAAAATTGTGGCCATGTTGGACTCTATTTATAAGATTCGCCAAAAACAATGTCAAGCAAAATTTAATTATTGCGCACATAACGCAGAGGGCAGAGGTATCACCCACATGTGCAGGCAACGGGACCCAGGTTCAGTTACGCAAATCTTCCCGTTTCAGGCCTTTTGTTGCTGCGCCGCGGCGTATTTTGGTGCTGCGGTCTGATTTTGCTTGAAACGGGCCAACCGGCCTGCTATTCTCTGTAAAACTTATTAATTGGGCGGGTTCCTTGATTTTTTCGACCCAGGCTCCCAGCTTCACACAAGTAGTGATGGCGGGGCGAAAGGGGCAAACGCCTGCCCGGCAACCTTACCAGTTAGGCAGGACACAGGAGGAGCAATGTGGCCGCTTTTGTAGTTATTCCTGCAAGATACCAGTCCACAAGGCTGCCGGCAAAGATGTTGCTTGCAGATACAGGTAAGTATCTGCTTGAGCACGTATACGAGCAGGCGATGAAGGCGAAGTTGCCCGAGGATGTGATAATCGCCACAGATGATGAACGAATTCTTTCTGCTGCGACTTCGTTCGGGGCCAAAGCGGCACTTACAGGGAAACACCACAACTCAGGAACTGAACGAGTCGCAGAAGTTGCAGCAGGACTCGACGCAGAAGTAATAATAAACCTTCAGGGTGATGAGCCCCTCATTGACCCTGCTCTCATAGACCGGCTGGTAGAGGTGTTCTCAGACAAATCGGTGCAGGTGGCCACGGCAGCCTGGCCGGTGAACAACGCAACTGCCGCTTCCGACCCAAACCTGGTCAAAGTAGTTCTTGACAGATTCGGCAACGCGCTGTATTTCTCCAGAAGCCCGCTGCCCTTTTACCGCAACGGCGATACGGGGCAGTCCTACCTTACCCACGTGGGCATATACGGTTACAGACGGGAGTTCCTGCTGGCATTCGCACAGATGGGACAAACAAAGCTCGAAGAGGCGGAAAAGCTCGAACAGTTAAGAATCCTCGAGAACGGTTACAAGATGAGGGTAATTCTCACCGGCCATGCAGAACCTGGCATAGATACAAGAGAAGATTACGACAGGTTTGTTGAA
>CAYWBA010000222.1:0-5560 GCA_964455955.1 uncultured Planctomycetota bacterium
GCGCGATAATTAGAAGCAAAACCATCATTTCCATAGGCTCCAGAACTTGAGCCACAGGGCACGTCCGCGGCATGCCCTGCAGTAGACTTTGTCCCCTTTCACCACGGCGTGCTCCCTGCATACGAGCCGGCCGCATAATCCACACCTATATGCACATCCTTCCTGGTCGCAGAGGCTTCGTCCACACATGTGACATAGACCTTTTAAGGCCGCATTTTTATATGCTAATACAGCTCCGCATGAGCAGCGCCGTATTTCAATATAGTTCACGCTCCGCAGAGTCCCGTTCTCTTCAAGGATGTCAAAGGTGGCCTCTACGCTTGTCCTCCCATCTGATGTGACATCCGGCCCGAGGGCGCGAATGGTCTGCTTGTTGTACCCCCTGGATTCGTTCAATTCCTCCAGCGTCCTGCCGGGGTAATCACCAGGCAACTCAATCCTGCTTCCAGATGCTCTCGTTGTCCGACTGCCCCATCCAATCAGCCGGCGAAGCAAGTTCACGATCCAGCGCATAATGGTTATCCCTTCAAAACATGCAGGCGTTTCGGCTAACGCCGCATCTGGTCATGCCTGTTCCCCACAGTCCTGCTTGCCCGGCGCCTTTGCTCTTTCTTGTGTAAGGCTGCATATCTTCTACGGGTACTCCCTTGAAGTCATCTCCTCCAGGACCAGTATCCTGGAGTGGCTTCTATCCCGGCTCTTCGTCATCCCAATCAGGCCATCCCGCGTCTCGGATTTCTTCTTGCCAACTGTTCAGGGGATCAGTTCCAATATCCTGTGATATCTGTCCCCTTTCCTCTTCTTCGGGGTACTCGTAATCCGACCGACTGGGGAACGGGATTGCGAAATACAGGATGATGAGCGCCAAGAAAACCAAGTACCATGGGCACATGATAGCCACAATGACCAGAACAGCACCCATCGCCAATAGCAGCTTAGCCATACCGTACTCTCTTCAATCTTGCAGGCAGCAACTGGAGCGTCCAGAGTCCACGCCTGCCCCTTACTTACTAACCACAGAATATTTTTCTAATTGCTACAGTGGTCCTTCGCTCTTTGCCTGAATCTGAGCGCGAAGCTTTGGAGCCGAACTCAACTGTCTCACCTCTTGACTTCTCCCGATTACAGCCATGGGACTCCGGGCTCCTGTGATCGTAGCAGAAACACCGCTTGCACACCGGGCAGGTGAACGAATTTCCCTCAGTTTGTTCACCACAAAACTCGCAGATGGTATGCCTGAACATGGCAAACGGCGAGAGATCCACTTCGTCCTCACGCAGTTCCTCGCCAGTCACTTCTTTGTAAACAAGGCCTGCGAAATTGCGCACAATTCTCTCGCAGCTTCCTTCTTTCAAGTTCGCATCCGAGACTATTACGGTCAGGCCCTCTTTGTCCGCAGATACCAGTACTTTCTCTTTCCGGGTACCGTCTTCAGCCGTCCACTCATCCGGAACTTCGACTTCCCTTAAATCCTCCGGAGTGGTGAATTCTTCGTTCTGAACCGGCAGCCAATGCAATTTCGACAGTGCTTTTTGCTTTGGGGTCGGTACCCTCACGGGCAGCTTTCTCGTTGCGAGCTTCCGCGCCTTTTCATTGACCTGCGCCTTAGTGTATTTCACCTTGTAGGCTCTACGCGACATGACAGATCCTCCTCTACTGGTAGCCGAAAAACTCCTTCACCTGCTTCAGGAACTCCGTCTTAGGAAGAGACCAGTCGGGAAATTTCCTTTTTTCCTGACCGCTTGTCCCAACCGAAGGCTTAATCTCTCGATGTGATTTCTTTTGTGTATAGCCGATTTCACCCGTCTCATTGATGTTTGTTGCGTCCGATTTGAGCTCCCTGTATATCCAACTTCCCGTGATTATTTCGCGACAAGAAGTGCAAAGCAGGTCCGGCATGGGGATTCCCACCACCTGGCGCTCGACAGAATAAGCAAACATAAGGCAATTCCTGTCCGGGCAGTGGTCTGCCCCGCAAGCATGGCCGATACCGTGCAGGGCGGCCTGTACAGTCCTGTTCAGATCCGAATGGAATTCAACCCAAGCCGCTTGGTCATTGCTATGTCTTTCACCGGCTATCTCTTCAGGCCGGGCTTCCATAGTGAAGACAAGTGCCAATCCCACTTGCTCTTCTCTCTCCTGCAAGCCTGAGAGAGCGTGCAGGCGTGTAATAGGCGTATCGCCTGCGGGCTGTTCGAACAGGACCGGTCTGATGCCAAGCGATTGCCCTATCTTACGGCCCACTTCGGTCAATGGGCTGAGTCCTATCTCGAGTGATTCACGGAAGATATGGAGTTTCATTCCTTCCTCTTAAGCCCTTTTTTACAACCTCTACCGCGCCTTTGAGATGTGCGGCATGAACGACGAAGGGGCCTTTTGCACCGGCGTTCACGTACTCATGAAAGACATTTGAGACCGCGTACCTGACAACTTCCTTAATGTCAGCTCCAACGAAGCCATCGCTCAACCTGGCAAGCTGGGCGGCATCTACACCTTCAAACCGCCCCTTAATGCCCCTCAGATGCACCTCGAATATCTGTTTTCTTGCTTCCTCGTCCGGCTTCCCCATAAATATCTTCGTGCCAATGCGCCCTGACCGGACGAACGCCTCATCCAGCAGGTCAAGCCTATTGGTGGTACATACGACTAAAACGTCTTCCATCCGGTTAACCCCGTCAAGGTACTGGAGTATCAGGTTCAGACCACTCTCCATTGCCCTGCTTCCCTCACCGGGCGCGCTTCCACGCATGGCAGCAATAGTCTCGACCTCATCCAGCAGCAGCAATACAGGCGCGGATTTCATGGCCACCTCGAACATCCGCGCTATATTCTTCTCGTAGTCGCCCAGCCATTTCGAAAGCAGATCCGCAAGCTTGGCCACAATCACTTTCACACCCAGTGTAGTTGCCAGTGCCTTGGAGATAAGGGTTTTGCCTGTCCCGGGCGGTCCGTGCAGCAAGAAGCCGGTTGGGGACATAACGCCGTATTTTTTTGCCAGCGCCCTGTGCTCCAACATGGTTATCACCTGTCTCTGCAGTTCTTCCTTGACATCTTCATAACCACCTACATCTTCCCAAGCTACCTCCGGCACCTCGGCTACAAGCTCGCGGCCAAGGCTCGGCCTTATTGCCTTTGCGCATCCAAGGAAATCTGATTCCTCAATAACCAATTCTTCTGTCTCATCGGCCCGGGTCAAAATCTCTCCATTGCGTAATGCGGCCTCAAATTCCGCTGCTACTCCTGACTTTCTGACAGCATACCAGAGCACTTCTTTGCAGAAGAACTCCAAGTCAGCACCTGAATAGCCATGGCAAGGCCGGGCCACTCGCTCTAAGCTAACATCCTGTGCCATTGGCAGAGACGCGGTGTATATTTTCAGTATCTCTACCCGCTCCTCCAGATTGGGCACGCTGATCTCAAACTCCTTGTCGAACCTGCCTGGCCTTCTCAACGCTTGGTCCAGCGCACCTGCCTCTTGGGCCGTTGCTATCACCATTACCATTGCCTCCGGCGGCAGACGGTCGAACAGGCCCAGCAGAGCATTGACTGCCCTCTTCTCTTCCGGCTGGCTGTAGCTGCCACGCTTCGGGCACACGGTGTCTAAATCATCTATAAGGATGATCGATGGCTCTCCTTTTGCCGCTTCCGTGAAAGCCTGTTGCAGTCGATTCTCGCACTCGCCGTGGTCAAGCCCCGCCAGTTCCTGTCCCCTCAGGAGTATGCAGTTAGCCCTGGACTCGTTCACAAAGCTTGAAAGCAAGGTTGATTTTCCAGCTCCTCGAGGTCCTGTCACAATGGCGCCTCTTACGGGGCCGCAGCCGTACTTCTCCAACCGTTTCTGGTTTAGCAGCCTTAACTCCATGTCTTTCAGGGAGTGTAGCACCTCCTTCAAACCGCCTATCCGCGCAAAGTCGTACTGCGAACCAGCCCGGGAGAACACCTTCCGCACCGTTATCTCGGCTTCATCACCAATCTGGACAGGCGCGTTCGGAGTTGTACGTATTACCTCTGCTTTCAAGGGCGCCAGGCCGCAGCCCGGCACGCCAACCGTATCGCCCTTGCATACGAACAGCCCTTTCAGCGTCCGGTGAGCCTGGCTAGGCTCCACTTCTTCGTTACTTGGAACCGCAATAACCACCTTCTGTGCAGGAAGAATGCTGTCGAGCCGCCGCACACTTACTGAGCCGTCGGCCCCTGCATTAGTGCTGACACCTCCTCCCAGGCAAACCGCGCTTTCATCCATCTCTTTGAAACATTCCACCACGCCCACTGTCGCACGCCGACCCGTGATCAGAACCGGGTCGCCGATGTTTACACCCAGCGCTTTCGCCGTCCGGTTCGAGATAGCGATACCACCTGGGTGCGAGCAAGAATCATTCCCTTTGTGGACGTTCAAGACGATATCATTATTGTCGCTACAGGGTTGCAACGCGAGCAGCCTCCCTTCCCATCTGCCGGACTGAACGTTCTCGTAGATTTCTTCTTATCCGTTCTGTCGCTTCGACCATACGCCCGGCCAGCCTGAGGTAGACATACCTGTTGTCTTCAGATATGATTGCCCTTTCCGCCACGATAATACGCCTTTCTCCTGTGACACGGTTTTCATAGACCAGCATGACGTTGATTAGTTGATACGTACAGACGCCCGTCTCTTTATCGAACCGGCTGATCATCTCCTCGGCCTTAACACGAAGTTCGCAAGAAGCATTTATTGCTCTCCAACTCGGCATCTATAGCACCTCCTTTGGGTATTCATCCTGATGAGTGCTTCACTTTCACAACTGTTCCAGGCGCCCGGTCTGTTTGTCAAAACGATAGACCCCCTCAGGTTGTTCCTGTGGCGTCACCGGAACCTGCCGATTCCTAACGGAATATCTATTTCCTCTTCTATAGTTCCTTCCGGCACCAAGAATAGCTCCCAACAAGATGGGGCCTCCTATAAAAATTCCAGCAATGAGACCCAGTATCAATCCGAGCATGTCGAGCGCTCCTCCCGAAGCAAGAAGCTGTAGTCCCTTGAGCCTGAAAGCATTTATCATCTTGTCCCGTGGAAACGGGTCTTCGTCTTGGACGAAGGCGAATTCGGCGCTTCATCAACGAACGACTCACCACCTGTTATCATGAGCACACGGTCATCAGCCAAGTGCTGCCAGCCCTTACCGGTTTTCATGAAAACCTGATGCCTGGAGGGAACACCGAGCACTTCCTTAAGAGAACGCAAGGTCAATTTATTTACACCGGGAGGCATATAGACCACAGTAGAGTTGATTGTGACTGTCCTCGGATTGCCAATAATAATCCTGCTTGTCGGCGACTTGGTTGGAAGTCCATGCTGGCCGCGCTCAATTTTGGCCGGCAGCAACCCGCCGTCTTCCGGCGGTCCCTTCAAGAGCTTTTCAAGAGCCCCGTCCAGTGACTGGTGTTCATCCTTCTCAATCTGCCTCTTGAACTTATCGAACCAACCAATTCTAGCCTCTTCCATAAACCTCTCCTTTCTACTTCTCAATCCTCATGGGAATCTCGGCTATTAAATCACTCGGTCTCTGCGGTGATGGGATGA
>CAYWBA010000223.1:0-5488 GCA_964455955.1 uncultured Planctomycetota bacterium
AGAAACCCTACCTCGGTATCCAGGCCGCACAGGGTGAAGAAGATGTCGAGGGGGTGCGCGTAATGGAAGTTCCCGGCAATACACCCGCCGAGGATGCAGGCCTCCAGAAAGATGATGTGATAGTCGAATTCAACGGAGCCAAAGTCAAGAACCTGGGCGACCTGCGCGCCGAAATCAAAAAGACCAAGATAGGTGACAAGGTCAAGATGAAAGTGGACCGTGCCGGAGAAATAATCGAGCTCGAGGTCACAATGGGCGAAAGGCCCTAACCTGAAAGGAGCTAAACTGTGCGAAGACTCGGCTTCCTAACAGTATTCCTGTCCGTGGCGCTTATCTGCTCTACCGCCTCCGCCCAGGAAGACCCCTCCAGCTACGCAAAGAAAGTGCAGGACCTGCTGGCGGAGGTCGTGGCTAAAGTCTCGCCTGCATACGTGTGCTTCGGGGGAGGCTCGGGCATTACTATCTCACCCGACGGCCTTGTTCTCACAAACAACCACGTCGCCGGCAGGTCCAACAACTGGACTGTCCGCATGCCCGGCGGCCCCATAGGCAAGACTTTCAAAGCCAAGATGCTCTGGAAAGACCCTGTGGGCGACATCGCGCTGCTTAAGCTCGACACCAAGGGTAAAGAAGTACCCTACATCGAAATGGCCGACTCTGACAAGATTCGCGTCGGAGAGTTCGCAATCGCGCTCGGCACGCCCTTCATGACTGCAAACGAAGACTCCGTTCCTACTGTAAACTTCGGCGTGGTCAGCGCGATTCACCTCTTCATGGGCGGCTACTCGGACGCAATCCAGACCGACGCGCCTGTTAACCCCGGTAACTCCGGCGGCCCATTGATTGACCTCAATGGCAGACTGCTCGGAATCAACGGCCAAATCAGGGTCCGCTTCCCATACCGCGTAAACACCGGCATCGGCCTCGCTATCCCCACCAACCAGATAAAGCGTTTCATGGAGATGTTCAAAGATGTCAAAGATGGCCGCGTCGTTAACCACGGCCAGGTCAAGGGGCTCAAACTCGCAAGGGAAGCAGAAGATGTTCGAGGCGCAGTGGTGGATAGCGTGCAAACAGGCTCCACTGCGGAAAAGGCCGGTTTTGAGCCCGGAGACGTGATTGTCCGCGTTAACGAATACGAAATTTTCAACTTCGCCAGATTCCACGGCGTTATTGGAACTTACCCGGCCGGAAGCGTCGTCGAGGTTGTCCTCAAGCGCGATGGTGAAGAACACAAGCTGTCTGTCAAGCTCGACCCCCGCCAGGTCCGCGGACAGAGAAGGGCAGACCCCAAGTCCGCGTTCCTCGGTGTCAGGTTCTCTCAGACCCCGCACGCGGAAGGCGTCCAAATTGACCAGGTTGTCCCCAACGCACCGGCCGACAAGGCCGGCATGAAAGCGGGGGATGTCATTACCGAATTCGACGGCAAAAAAGTAGAAAGTGCCGAAGACATCCTAAATATAATGAGAACAAAGAAGCCCGGCGACAAGGTCAAAATAAAAGTCCTGCGCCAGGACGAAACAGTAGAGCTCGAAGCGACCCTCGAGAAACGCGGTAACAGATAGCTACAATGCAAACTGTAGGAGTGCTCCCCATGCGCCTTGTATTGATAGTATCTCTACTAACAATGCTCGTTGGCTGCGCACAGCCCGGCACCCCGATACTCAGGCACCGGATACGCGGCCTGCCGGAAGGATTCCCCCCGGACATCCCGCTCCACGTTGATTTTTCAGTTGTAAAAACGGGAGGACTGCCCCACCGCTCGGAAGACGGCAGGTTCTTCGTCGTCAAGTTCACCACTGACATGGAGCCTCATGAAGTACATTACTTTTTCCGCAAACAGCTTACCGGGCGCGGCTACCGGATAGTGCAGGAATCCGGCAACACCCGGGGCCGCGGTATTATCGTTTTCGAAAACCAGAAACACCACATCGAAGTTTCTATCGGCACTGAAAGAGCCACAAGCACCATCCTGCTCAGACTCAGAACAAAAAACACGGAGGAAAAGAAATGAAAATTACGTGGCTCGGCCACAGCGGGTTCCTCCTGAAAGGCTCCTGCGTAATTGTGATTGACCCCTTCCTGACAGGAAATCCCACCGCAACCATCGCGCCCGCAGATATCAAGAAGTGTGATATTATGCTTATAACTCACGACCACCCAGACCACATCGGCGACGCGGTTGAAATCTGCAAAAAGACCGGCGCAACGGTCTATGTGACCCACGAGCTCGCTACCTTGCTTGCAGAAACCGATGGCCTCAAGACAGAAGGCATGAATATCGGCGGCTCGATGATGGCCTGCGACGGCGTTGACATCCACATGGTCTATGCCCAGCACTCCTGCACCACCGGCGACCAGGTAGGTTTTGTCATCTACATGGATGGCAAATGCATCTACCATGCCGGCGACACCGGCCTCTTCGGCGATATGAAAATCATCGGCGACTTCTTCAAGATAGACCTCGCCCTCATCCCCATAGGCGACCGCTACACCATGGGCCCGCCCTCGGCCGCGCGCGCTGTCGAGCTCTGCCGCCCCGCAAAGGTAATCCCCATGCACTACAATACCTTCCCCATAATCGCGCAGGACCCGCAGGAATTCGCCAAACTCGTCGGCTCCACCGCCGAAGTAATCATCCTCAAGCCCGGCGAAACCTACGAGCTATGACCGCGGCAGCGGGTAGCACCCGCAGGCAAGGCAACCATTCGCAACGGCACCGGTGGACGAACGTAAGCAGTGGAACTAAACCCTAACTTGCGAACCCAGGCTCTGGGGCAGCTTATGAACCGTGTTAACTGGCGCATTCCTTTCGGCATATTCCTCCTCGTATTGACTGTTATCCTGCACTTCGTACACTACCTTATCTTCCGCGACGTGCATCACGTATTCATTTACTTCATGGGCGATATCGCCTTCATCCCCATGGAAGTGCTGCTTGTCGCACTGATTATTGACCAGGTACTCAAAAAAAGGGAAAAACAGGCTATCCTCGACAAGCTCAATATGGTCATTGGCGCATTCTTCGCAGAGGTCGGAACCGAACTGTTGAAAACCCTCCTCGAGTTCGACCACAACCTCGACAAGGTCAGGGAGAACCTAATCATAAGAAACGAGTGGACCAAACATGATTTCAAGCACACCAAGAAAAGCCTGGGTAACTATAAATTCAAGATGGATAGCACAAAAGGGGATTTGGCATCCTTGAAAGCCTTCCTTTCAGAGAAGCGCATCTTCCTGCTGCGGCTCCTTGAAAACCCCACACTGCTTGAGCACGAGAGTTTTACAAAACTACTCTGGGCAGTCTTCCACCTCGCCGACGAGCTGAACCACAGAGAAGATACAACCTGCCTGCCCGAATCCGACTGCGAACACCTCTCAGGCGACCTGAAGCGCGTGCAAATACTGCTTACAAGCCAGTGGCTCGACTACATGAGACACCTTCAGAAAGATTACCCCTACCTCTTCTCCCTTGCATTAAGAACCAATCCCTTCGACCCCGCCGCAAAAGTAGAAGTTACCTGAAAAGATGCAAAATCATCTTTACGCGGGACATTCAAGAATCCATTAGCGTCTTTAGAATAGTGGCAATAAGCATGCCGCTCGTTGTATAATAACTGTGGCGAACTGATAAGCTGAACCTGCTACTCCAACACCCGGAGTCAGAGATGAAGAAAACATTGCTCCTGCTGCTCTTCGCCCTGTCTCTTCTTATCGCTCTCGAAGCAATCGCGCAAGAGAATCAGGATAACAAAAAGGAACAGATACAGGAACTGATTAAAAAACTGAAAGATGAAGACCCTCTCATCCGCGCCTACGCCGCTGCGGCATTGGGCGCAATTGGTGACCGAACTGCCGTACCACACCTTGTCGAAGCGCTGAGAGACAAAGATGAGATAGTCCGCAACTTTGCCACACTGGCGTTAATGGATATAATAGGCCGAGATTTTGGACCAAACTATGACTGGCTCAGAAAAGAAAAGTTGCGTACGTGTCGGGATGTGGCAAGGCTTATCAAACTCTTGAAAACTGAAAACAGGTACACGCGCTGTCTGGCTGCGGAAGCATTAGGAGAGACGAGGGACAAGAAGGCAGTTAAGCCTCTCATCGAGTCACTGAACGACGAATACTGGGCAGTGCGTCATGCTGCTGCTGAAGCTTTAGGAAAACTTGGTGACAAAACAGCAGTTGAACCACTGGCCAAGTCATTAAAGGATGAATACTCGCATGTCCGCCGCGCTGCCGCCCAGGCATTAGGTGAAATATGTGATGAAAATGCTGTTCGACCTCTTATCGAGGTTTTGAAAAACGATAATGACTGGGATGTCAGACGCGCTGCTGCTAAAGCATTGGGAGAAATAGGCGACAAACGAGCAGTTGCGCCCCTTGTGGATATCCTTAAAGAAACCAAAGACCAACAGTTCCGCTTCAACGCTGCATTGGCATTGGGAAGATTAGGTGACCAGAGGGGAACTGAGCTTCTTATTGAATTGCTGAAAGCTGAAAATACCGGCGTGCGCCATCAGGCGATATGTGCATTGGCGGTGATTAGGGACAAGAGGGCGGTTGAACCTCTGATAGAATATCTGAAAGACAAGACGTGTTGGGACCGCTACTGCGTCGCATGGGCACTGGGTAAGATTGGTGATGAGAAAGCAGTCGAGCCCCTGATAAAGGCACTCAGTGATAAGGAAGCGCGTTTAGACCTTCGCCGTGCTGCGGCGGAAGCGCTGGCAAGAATAGGCAAGCCCGCGGTTGAGTCACTGATTGCAACCTTAAAAGATAGAGATTCGTTTGGCCGCTCTCGTGCCGCTGAGGCATTGGGCAAGATTGGCGACAAAAGAGCAACTGAATCCTTGATTAAGGCTTTGAAAGATAAAGACTGGTGCGTCCGCTCCTGGGCCGCAAAAGCTCTGGGACAGATACGTGATAAGAAGGCTGTCATTGCTCTTCTTGAAGCATTGAAAGATAAAGAAAGCAAAGTTCGCGAAAATGCACTGCAAGCATTGAAAAAAATAACAAACCAAGATTTTGGCGAGGATTATGACAAATGGAAAGAGTGGAATCAGCACGAAAAGGAACTGCAGGAAGCGCTCAGGAACCTGAAAGACGATGACCCGCAAAGACGCGTGCTGGGAATAGTAGCACTTGGAGCCCTGAAAGACCCCAGGGGCGTAGCTTCACTTATTGAACTTCTCAAGAATGAACCTGACAAGCAATGGGGAGATTATCTCACTGTTCGCCGATTTGCTGTTGAAGCGCTGAAAGATATCACGGGCCGGGACTTTGGCACAGATTACGACAAGTGGAAAGACTGGTGGGAAAAGAACAAGTAGGTGAAAGTTTAGCCGCGCCGCCTGCGGCGCGGAATACCAAATCTGCATCAATTTCTTCCGGATTTTTCCAGGATTTCAGCTAACATTTCGGAGGGTCATACGTATAAACAAGTGCGGTTTAGTTGACACCACAGAGGCACAGAGGTGGCGCA
>CAYWBA010000224.1:0-5481 GCA_964455955.1 uncultured Planctomycetota bacterium
CTTGCCAATGGTTTCCTTTATCATTTCCGAAACACTCGGGAAAGTGCCGAGTCCTATCTTTTCGGCTTCTCCAGGAATCAATATTCTCAACCCTTGACCCATGTAGTATACTTTCGCATCGATGTCCATTGCCTTTGCGGTTTGTGCCAGCACCAAAGGCGAATACTGCCTTTCTGGTACGTCGCTCGTCTGCACGTACAGGATGAAATTCTTCTCAGCCATCTTGTGCTCCTTTCTCTATCTGAATCTGACAGAAATGACGGCAAGTGCTTACTCACTTCATTCTTCTAATCAAGAAGGTCATTGTTGGTACTTCTTTTTCACATTCCAGGATTGCGTGTCCAGTTCTCTTGGCCCACCTTTGTATATCTTCTTCCGCTGCCGGGTCATCCGCTACTACCTTCAAAACCTGCCCCACTTCGATTTTTTCTATCTCCTCCTTGGTCATGGCGATGGGCATTGGGCAATAAAGACCCACACAATCCAGCTCCGCATCGGGAATAATAACTGAATCCATCATCAGCCACCTTATCTGCAGTCTTGCTCTTTTGGCGTCCCTGTGTCTTTTTCTTCCCCTCAGACTTCCTTGACAGTTACTCTAATTAGCTGAGTTCAATCTTCTTGTCCGACTCCCAGAGGCCGTGGATATTGTACAGCGCAATCGCATGCAGTGTCCCGGACTTGGTAGTTTTGAAAGAGAAGATTACCTGATGGTTAGTGTGCACAGGTCCCTTGTTCGGGCCTTCTACCGCCTCGCCATGGGCGTTGAACTCGAACCTCCCCAGCTCATAAGTGAACTTGTCGTCATCAGGCGAGAAGAAGCATTTAATCCACCGTATGTGGTGCTCGGTGGTGTTGGGGTGCTCAATAGCTTTGCCCAGGCTGACCTTGACCTGCGCCCAGTCCCCGGCCTTTATGTCGTCAGGGATCTCTATTACAGGAACGTGTTTCTCCTTCTGCCAGTCAGCTTCCCGAATTCGGTCGCAAACCCTCAGAGTGCCTTCTGTCACCACTTACCTCCTTTCAGATGTCTGCACCGCGGTGTCGCTACCTGCGGGAATGCAAGCAATCGCCATGCCAACGAGAGCATATAGGCTTCGGCACAGGAGCAATCAGGTACTTCTCGTGCTGCAACCTCGGGTTAGCAGGTGTTTGGCATCTGCTTTAGAAACATCTCGGACCAAGCGGCTTGCCTGGTCATTATGAGGCCATAGTAGAAAGCCACAGTCCTTCTATCCAAGCATAGCATTTGGACACAATTGACATCCTGAGAACTACACTCGGGCAAATCCACCGGAGCGTGTTTTTCTGCAGTGCACGCCCGATGCATGTTTTCTGACAACTTGTGGCAAGGTATTTGCGTTTGGCTTCCTGAATTTGGCATTTATGCAAGGATGACTGGGTATGGCAAACCTGCTCGCGGTAGATGATGAAAGAGCTTGGCTGAACCTCTATGTGGCAAGGCTTTCCGAGGAAGGGCACGCCGTAAGGACTTGCGAAGACGGTGTCTGGGCACTCCGGGAGATTGAAAGGAATCTCCCCGAGCTTCTAATACTTGACATCCGCATGTGGCCCACAGGTCATGAAGTTCTCGGGACAATACGCAAGAGATGGCCGGATCTGCCCGTTGTCATTTATACCGCGCACCCACAATATCGAGATGACCTGTGCCTGCAAAGTGCTTCCGCTTTTATTGTCAAATCAACAGACCTGACGGAGCTTGTTTACACAGTGAAAAAGCTGTTACGCAGCAGAGAATCGGAAGTGTAGCCAACTTCGCCACCTCTCGCATGGGCAAGCATAAGTTCAAACGCAGACAATAGTTGACATCAGCGCCCTTTGAGTGTATCGTGTTTTTTGGGTTATCGTCCCTTTTGCAGGATCAGGTTGTATGGCAGGTGACAAGACACGAGATACCGACCCGGACATTGAGAAGAGTTTGATTCTCGGCGAGATGGCGTCTGCAGTCGCGCACAAGCTGAAGAACCCGCTTGCCGGGATGATGCTCGCGGCAACCAGGCTCAGAAAGGCCTTCAAGAACGCGACAGAAGAGGAGAAGGCTTTGTCAATAGTAGAGCGCCTCTGCGAATCTATTAACGCTTTCAGCGATACGGTTGACAAGGCTGTAAGCGTGGTTGAGCCACCCCGTATCGAACGCAGAACAGTGGACATCAACAAGATTCTGGTTTCCGCATTGTCGTCGGTATCTGATAAGGCAGAAGCCAAGAATGTTGAGGTGCACAGAGAGCTGGCGGCTGACCTGCCCGAGGTGATGGCAGATATTGAGATGGCCAGAACCGCCTTCTCGAACATTATGCTTGATGCTCTCGACTCCATGAGCAATTCAGGAATCCTTAAAGTCATCAGCAGACCCTCAGACAACGGCCAGTACGTGCAAGTATTGATAGCCAATACCAGGGAGAATGCGGATATTGCCGAGTTGGAGTTCTTGGTGCGTAATCCCTTCTCCAAAGGTAATATCAATCCGAGCGACTTGAGGCTGTGTGTCGCACGTAGAATAGTCGAGTTGCACGCAGGCACCCTCCAGCTTGGAATACAAGAGGGTTTGGGAGTTGAAATCGTGTTGAGTTTCCCCGCGGGCGCTGGTGAGCATGGGAGGGGTAACCCTTAGAACCTGTTATGAGAAAAGCACGTATATTGATTGTAGAAGATGACCAAATCGTTCTTGAGCAGCTCTCAGGTGCTCTCGAGGACGAGGGTTACAAGACAGCGCGAACGACAACTGCCGAGGATGGAATCGCCAGGCTGAAGAAGGACGAGTTCTCTCTTGTGATTACCGACCTGCGCCTTCCCGGCGCCGATGGTTTGGCGATAGTCGAGCAGGTCAAGAAATTGTCTGCAAGCTGCCCGGTGCTGGTTATTACTGCCCATGCAAGCGTAAGCACCGCTGTAGAGGCTATGCGTCGAGGTGCCTTTCATTATCTTGAGAAACCCCTCTCGGTTGAAACCCTGCTCGTAGAGGTCGAAAAAGCACTTGAATACGCGCAGGCTCTCAGGGAACGCGATGCCTTGCGAGACACGCTTTCGTCTGAGCATGGCGTAGGCAGAATACTGGGGCGAAGCAAAAAGATGGAGGCGCTCAGACGAATGATCAGTGAGGTGGCCAGCACCAGCTCCACTGTGCTCATCACAGGTGACACAGGAACTGGCAAGGAGCTCGTGGTGGATGCACTGCACTATGAGAGTAATCGTGCAGGTAGACCACTGGTGAAGGTAAACTGCGCCGCATTGACAGAAACCCTCCTTGAAAGCGAATTGTTCGGGCATGAGAAAGGCGCATTTACAGGGGCGGAAAAGCAAAGGCTGGGCAAGTTTGAACGGGCCAATGGAGGCACCCTGTTTCTCGACGAGATAACCGAGATGGGGGCACACGTGCAGGCGAAGCTCCTGCGCGTTCTTCAGGGCAGCGAGTTTGAGAGAGTCGGAGGTGACAAACCTATTAGCGCCGATGTCCGAGTAGTCTCCGCCACAAATCGTGATCCAGAACAGGCTATCAAGGAAGGCAAGCTCCGGGAAGATCTATTCTATCGGCTCAATATCATACGGATAGACCTGCCGCCTTTGAAAGAAAGGGCTGAAGATATCACCTTCTTGGCTGAAAGCTTTCTCACCTCTGCTGCTTCCAAGCATAAGAAGGATATCACCGGCTTCTCTTCAGAAGCAATCGAGGCCTTAAACAGCTATCACTGGCCGGGCAATGTTCGAGAACTTGAGAACTGCTTAGAGCGAGCAGTTATTCTTGCGAAGGATGAGAGGATAGAGAAACATGATTTACCATTACCTCTCTCAGGGGTTTCAGGGCCAGTCCTGCCGGGATCATCCGTCGAACCGCTGAACCTCAAAGAGGCTGAAAAGCGCACAATCCTGCTAGCTCTCGAAGAGTCGGAAGGAAACAAGACCCACGCTGCGCAGAAGCTCGGTATATTCCCGTCGTCACTATACAAGAAGATGAAACGCTTTGGCATCCCTCAGTAATAGTAGTGTTTGGCTATAAACTAACATGCCTACCATAGCAAATAGCTATACTCTGAAGAAGACTCAATCACCGCCTCGGCCCTTGGGATAACCTGCCAACCAACTGTTTGCAGTTGCTGCAACCTGACCGTGCCAAGTGTGACACCATTGGCACAAGCTTTGCTTTCGCATACGGTAATGTCCGTTGTTCGCACTTGGTGACAAAGGAGATCAGTGTGATCGAAATAAGAAAGATCATGGTGCCTACCGATTTCTCAGATACCGCAACGCGTGCCGTCAACCACGGAGCACTGCTCGCGAAAACCTTTGGGGCCAAACTCATTCTGGCAAACGTGCTGGAAACTGAAGCGTTCTGGCAGTTGGCCCTGCCCAGTCCCACGCTGGGAGCACCCGTGAATGTTGGGGATATATACGAAATCGTGGAGAATCAAGCACAACAGAAACTCAACGAAATGCGCGGGGGCGGCTATGCAAGCATGGCACCGGCTGTCGAGGCTGTTTTGCTTAAGGAATTACCGCCCTCGGCTGCTATAGCCAAATATGCGAGTTCCGAAGAAATCGACCTCATTGCAATCGGCACACATGGGAGGACGGGTATATCCGAATGGCTGTTTGGCTCGACAACGGAGAAGCTTATGAGAATTGCTCCTTGCCCGGTGCTGACTGTAGGGCCCAAGGCAGAACAGAATCCTACCGAAGAGGTATTTCGCAATGTTCTTTTCCCCTTTGACTTCTCTGAAGCCTCCAGGCACGCGTTGCGATATGCCTGCGCAGTTACCCGGAACTACGAAGGTCAGCTGGATGTACTGCATGTCGTCGAACTCAGGAAGGTGCCTAAGACCTATCGTGTTAATGAGGCAGTTGTGTCCACAGATACAGAGACCTTGAAAAGAAGAATACTGGATGAGATGAGGCTTGAAGTTACCAATATGTTTGCAGGCAAATGCCCCGAGAACGTAGAGTTTGTGGTCAAGGAGGGCAAGCCATATAAGGAGATAGTTGAGTTTGCCGAGCGGAGCAATGTGAACTTGATTGTCATAGGCAATACCGGTATCAACGAAACTCACGGGCACAAACTCGGATCAACTGCCGAGAATGTAGTACCGAGGGCAAAATGCCCAGTGCTTGCCGTCAACAGCAGAATACATGAGTTTCTCAAATAGCTGGAGCCATTTGCGGAGGGGATTGATGGCAAAGATACTCGTGATAGATGACGACCTGACTTACGTTGAACTGCTGCGCGATCATTTCGAAACCATTGGCCATGAGATGGTCGCATTGTCTGAACCACGACAAGCGTTCGGGGTGCTCAAGGGTTACGAGCCGGACTTGGTTATCCTTGACATTGAGATGCCTGTAAACGGGAAGTCAATCCTGCTCGTTTTGAAGGAGTGCAGACCCGAGCTGCCAGTCGTGTTATACAGTGCATATGAGGGCTATAGAAATGATCCAGATTTTGCTATAGCGGACGCGTTTGTCGTGAAG
>CAYWBA010000225.1:0-395 GCA_964455955.1 uncultured Planctomycetota bacterium
CTACTTTCTCTCCCATTGAAAGCTCCTTCGCTCCTTAGCTTTTCGCAGCCTGGTGCTCTTTTTCCCTCGCCTCGCTTTCAAGTATCATTTCTATCGCCTTCGGCTTCGCTGAGCACTCGTACTCGCAGATACCGCAGCCCTTGCAATACCTGTAGTCAATACCGACCACTTTCCTGTCTTCGACAAGGATGGCGGACTCCGGGCAGTAAACCCAGCAGTGGAAGCACTGAATGCATTTGTCCAAATCCAGTATCGGGCGGTAGGTCCGCCAGGAGCCTGTCTCGTAATGGACGCTGGAGCCCGGCTCTCTTATTATGCCGGACATGGGCTCTTCTTTCCACGTGTACAGCTTGCTGTAGTCTCTCATTCGCAAATCCTTTCAGGTGAGTGCGTTA
>CAYWBA010000225.1:405-5469 GCA_964455955.1 uncultured Planctomycetota bacterium
ATTCTTTTTGCACCTTACCCTTCTTCCTTGACCTCGTCGTACGCCCTTTGCAGCGCTTTCAGGTTGCCTTCGACAATCTTGCTGCCGAACTTCGCCTCGAACTTCTTTGCGATATCCTTCCTGCAGCTCTCAAGCGACAGGAGCTCTGTCGCCTTGACCAGAGCGCCGATGACTGGAATGTTTGGTATGGGTCTTCCGACTTCATCAATTGCAATCCCGGTGGCATCGACAGTGTAGACTTTCCCGCTCTTAAGACCCAGGTGCTCGCGGACCTCGGCGGGAGTCAGCTTTGTATTGATTATGAAGATAGCGTTCTCGTCTGTGCCCTGAGTAATATCTATGGCGGCAAGCAGCGAGGAATCCAGCACAATCACCGCGTTCGGTTTGGTTATGTTGCAGTGCACAGTAATCGGGCTTTTGGAAATCCGGGTATAGCCCTTTATTGGCGCGCCCATGCGCTCCGGCCCGTATTCGGGAAAGCCCTGTGAGTACTGCCCCTCTTCCATTGCGGCGTGCGCGACCATGGTGGCGGCAGTTTTCGCGCCCTGGCCCCCCCTTCCGTGCCAGAGTATTTCGAACATCTCTTTACCCATTAAAAACCTCCCCGGAGCTACTGTCATCCCCCGTTTTCGCAGTAGCAAAGCAGTCTGGAGACAGTAGCCTTCATCTGCGACCTGTTGACAATCATGTCAATAAAACCCTTTTCCATCAGGAACTCCGAGCGCTGGAATCCCTTTGGAAGCTCGCCGTGGATGGTCTGCTTTATGACGTTGGGTCCGGCAAACCCGATAAGCGCGCCAGGCTCCGCGATAATGAAATCGCCGAGTGCTGCAAAGCTCGCCATTGCGCCACCCATGGTTGGGTGAGAAAGCACCGAGATAAAGATTATGCTTGCGTCGTGAAGCTTTGAGAGGGCTGCAGAGGTCTTAGCCATCTGCATGAGTGAAAGCATGCCCTCGTCCATTCTGGCGCCGCCGCCTGAGCCGCTGACAAATACAAGGGGAACCTGCTTCTCAAGAGCGGTCTCCGCTATACGGCAAATCTTCTCGCCGACCACCGAGCCCATTGACCCCATGAGAAAGCGCGGGTCGGTAACGCCGAAGGCAACCTCCCGGCCGTTTATCTTCCCTGTGCCCACAACACAGGCTTCTGAAAGCCCTGTTTTGTCCTGCGCGTCGGAGAGCCGGTCCTGATAGGCCTTCTTGGCCTTGAACTCCAGGGGGTCTACGGACAGGAGGTCGTGGTAGAGCTCCTCGAAACTGCCTTCGTCAAGCAGCATCTCTATCCGGTTGTGGGCGCCTACCGTCTGGTGGTAGTTGCACTCAGGGCAAACATCCAGAAGCTCCGTGAAGTCTTCTTTGTAGATAACTTCATTGCATTTCTTACAGCGCATCCAGCGCTCGTCAAGCTCTTCCTCGTCCTTCTTCTTATAAAGGCCAAGCTTCTTAAAACCGCTCCAGACCATCTTTGCGACTCCAACGTCGAACTGGTGTTAGTTCCCCTTCTGGTGGGGCAAACCTGCCCCTTCAAGAGCGCCGCGCTTAAGCGCGGCGATAGCTGCCGCGCGGTCCTTCCTGCCGAAAACAGCGGTCCCGGCGACAAAGATGTTGGCACCGGCCCCCGCCGCTTTGACAATCTCGCGTTCGTCTATGCCGCCGTCTATCTGTATGTCGGCCTCAGGCCCCATGAGTTCTCTCAGCCGCGACAGCTTTAGCAGCGACTCCGGCATAAAACCCTGCCCTCCAAAGCCCGGTTCTACACTCATAACAAGGACCATGTCAACCCTGTTGAGTATTTTTTCTATCGAACCGACCGGGGTCCCGGGCTTTATCGTCACGCCGACCTTTTTCTTTAGGCGCCGTATTTCCTCAATTACCTCAAGCGGCCTGTCTGCTACCTCGATGTGAAAGTTCAGCAGGTCCGCTCCTGCCTCTGCAAAGGGAGATGCGTACTTCAGCGGGTCCTCTATCATGAGGTGAACATCAAGGAAGAGCGAGGTCGCCTTCCTGACTGCTTTTACGACAGGCGGCCCGATGGTGATGTTCGGCACAAAGTGCCCATCCATCACGTCAATATGCAGCCAGTCCGCGCCCGCCTGCTCGACCTCTCTAATCTCTTCAGCAACACGCCCGAAGTCGCATGATAAAAGCGACGGGGCTATCATCAGCCTTGCCATTTGCTTGCCAGTTTCGTAAAATTAAGTACAGAGCTCCAGGTAAAGCCCATCCCCTTCATCGAGCAAACGCAGCTTTTCAGGCTTGCCCTTGAGCACCTCGTTCATGTCAGCAACTATCCTCTGGAGCAGCTTGTACACCAGCATCTCGCGTATGTTGCTGTTCAGCTCGAACATTTTCTGATACTTCTTCTTCTCTTCGGCCGTCATGCTGGTGAAAGTGTCCGCTTCAATTATTTTCTCAAGCACACTCTTGCTCACCTGGACAGCCTGCCCCCTGCTTCGTATTGCTGCTGACATACTCACCCCTCTCCCTTGGTTAATTATCCTGTAACGCCGCTATTCCCGGCAGTTCCTTGCCTTCAAGAAACTCGAGGCTCGCGCCCCCCCCGGTTGAAATGTGGGACATCCTTTCAGCCAGCCCGAACTTTTCCACGGCAGCCGCGGAATCCCCGCCGCAGCATACGCTGAAAGCACCTGAGCCGGCTATTGCCTCGGCGGTAGCCTTTGTGCCCCCGGCGAAGGAGTCCCACTCGAACACCCCCATCGGGCCGTTCCAGAGCACAGTCCTGGCCAAGCTTAATATATCCCGGTAAGAGGCGGCGGTCTGCTCGCCTATATCAAGTCCCATATAACCCTCGGCGATTTCACCGCGGACAAGCACCGGGCTTGCTCCTTCCTCGAACCGGTCTGCTACCACGTGGTCAACAGGCAGTCGTAGCTCTTTTCCAAGCTCTTCGGCCCGGGCAAGGGTTTGTGCAGCTACCTCGACCTTGTCATCTTCAACCCTGCTGCTGCCCACGGGGATGCCCTTGGATGCAAGGAAGGTGTAGGCCATTGCGCCGCCCACCAGGATTGAATCAACCCTTGGGAGCAGGTTCATAATAAGCCCTATCTTGTCAGACACCTTCGCGCCCCCGAGAACTGCAACAAAGGGCGCCTCGGGTGTTTCAAGCAGCCTGCCAAGAACCTCGATCTCCTTGCCCATAAGGTAGCCTGCAACCGCCGGTTTGTAGCTGGCAATCCCCGCGGTTGATGCATGCGCGCGATGTGCAGTACCGAAAGCATCGTTTACAAAAATATCGCCCAGGCTTGCCAGCTTCTTCGCAAAGTCGGGGTCGTTGTCTGTTTCTTGTTTGTGAAAACGAAGATTTTCAAGCAGGATAACATCTCCGGGTTTCGCCTGGCCGACAGCTTCCTCCACTTCCGGTCCGATGCAGTCGTCGAGCTTTTGTACCGCAACTCCGAGAAGCTCTGAAAGCCTCTCTGCAACAGGCGTGAGGCGCATGGACTCGACAACCTTGCCCTTGGGCCGGCCGAGATGGCTCATAACAACGGCGACCGCCGGCGCTTCCATCATCTTGCGAATCGTAGGTATGGCGCGGCGGATTCTCACATCGCTCCTTATGCATCCCTCCTCGTCAAGCGGAACGTTGAAGTCCACCCTGAGGAGCACCCGCTTGCCCCGGAGGTCTACATCATCAATCGTTTTCTTCCTTGCCATCGCCTTCTCCCCCGAGGCGCCGGTGCTACCTGAGCGAGCCCAGCTTTGCCATAAGGTCAACCGTGCGGGCCGAGTAGCCCCACTCGTTGTCGTACCAGCCGCAGACCTTAACCATGTTCTCCTTGACCATTGTGAGCCCCGCATCAAATATGGCGGAGTAAGGGCTGCCTATGACATCAGAAGAGACAATCGGGTCTTCAGTATATTCAATAATGCCCTTCAGGGGCCCTTCCGCAGCCTCGCGGAAAGCCTTGTTAATCTCTTGGGCCGAAGCCGGCTTGGATACAATCACGTTCAGGTCTACGATGGAGCCGGTTATGACAGGCACCCTGATAGCCATTCCGTCGAGCTTGCCTTTCAGCTCGGGAATTACAATGCCCACAGCCTTGGCGGCGCCCGTGGTTGTCGGGATTATGTTGGCGGCAGCGGCCCGGGCGCGCCGGTAGTCCTTCTTGTGCCTCTTGTCCAGTATCATCTGGTCGTTGGTGTAGGCGTGGATTGTCGTCATGATGCCGTGCTCGATTCCACAGGCGTTGTGAAGAACCTTCACGATGGGCGCAATGCAGTTGGTGGTGCAGGATGCGTTCGAGACTATCCTCTCGTCGCCCGTAAGAGTGTCATCATTCACACCCATTACTATCGTCGCGTCAATCTCGCCCTTGGCGGGCGCGCTGAGCACGACGCGGTCCGCACCCGCATCGAGGTGCTTCTTGAGCTCTTCCGGCTTCCTGAAAACGCCGGTATTCTCCAGCACCATCTCAACGCCGAGCTTTTTCCAGTTAAGGCCTTCGAGCGTGCTCTCGCTGAGGAATATTACTTCCTTGCCGTTGATTAGGAGGGATTTCTCCTTTGTCTCAACCGTGCCCTCGAACCTCCCGAACGCGGAGTCGTACTTGAGCAGCATCGCATAAGCGGCTGTCTCCTTGCCGCGCGCATTCACGCCCACGACCTCGAAATCGGGGTTGTCTGCAACAAGCCGCATAACGCAGCGCCCTATCCGGCCGAAGCCGTTCATCCCTAACTTTATCGCCATCTCTGCCCCTCCCTAAGAAGCATTACAGTTGTTTCTCTTTGTTATAAGTTGGGATTATAGATAAAATGCCGCAAACCAGTCAAGCTAAAACGGGGATTAGAGTCTATCTCAGTACTTTGCGTGAGCCGCGTTGCGAGCGCCGGGGCAGCGAATGCAAGGAGCGACGACGAGTACGTATCAGGGGGATACATCGAGGAGGAGCGACGCAGCAGGCGCGCTCCGCCGCCGCAACCTGCAGGGACGGGGCGATTCCCGCCGGATGCGGCGTCGCTCGTTGTCGGCATGTTCCCCAACATGCCTTCTCCTTGCTCCTTGCCTGCGACGGGAATCGCGCCCGTCGCGGCCACGGAAAGT
>CAYWBA010000226.1:0-5458 GCA_964455955.1 uncultured Planctomycetota bacterium
TTGTCGAAATAGGCGGCGCCTTCCGACTTACTGCCTAAGCTCTTCCTGAATTCGACGACAGCCGGGCAAGTGGCCGTTACCTCGTGGGTCGCAGATTCTACATCCCATAAGACCTGGACGCCGTACTCTTCTCGGTTGCGCACCCGGTCGAGTTTGCCGCGCAAAACGCCCCCTTCATCTCGTAGCCACCTGTGGAGGCGATCCGCCACCTCCGTTACGTCCTTTCCGGAAACCATGGTGTCAAACGCCATTGGCAACACGGCCTCATAGTGCCTGGATGCTTCCTCTATCACTGCTTGATGACTGAGAACCCAGGCCTCTACAACCTCTTTTTCCTGCGACGCGTACGGTTGCGCACGGCATTTGTGAACGACAGCCACCAGGCCGTCCTCGGCCATCGTGAACACCGTAGCGCCATCGATCCCCGCAGTTACGAAGGAGGCTGGTTCTCCCGCAGCCACAGCATATACATAAAGAGCGTGCTGGTCGGGATTCGGTGCCTCGCCCGATTTCAACGGAGCCGGTGCCTCGCTGGCCGGTTCCTTCGCTCGATCCGCCTCGGAGCGCGTCCCGAGCAGCGAGAGCAACGCATCGATTTCTCCCTGGTCAGCTTGAACGCCGGTCGCCCTCAGCACGGCATTTAGATTGTCGCGCGTGATCGGTTTACCGGCGGACCGCAGTGTCAATCCCGCATATATCAGACTCATGTCGTCTCTCCGGTTTCAGCCCGCTTTCATCTTCTGCAGCTTCCCGGTTGACCGCCTGCGTCACCCCCGGTGCCACAAGGGCCGTCAGGGCATCGTCAACCAGATCGTCCAGGCCTTCCCGCACATTGGCAACAGCTTCCGATATGCCCTGTTCCTTCTTGATCTCTTCAATGGCCTTGTCGAGCTCCATAAAGGCTTTGCCAAGCCGCTCGACTTCTTCCTCTGTAAGACTTCCACCTTCGACACGGCGCATGGCTTGCAATCTCAGCGCGTCCCGAATAATCTCGACGAGCGCCAGCACCAGCCCCAACAGGCCGTGTTTCAGTTTCTTTTCGTCAATATTGATGGTCATGGTCGGCCACACTCCTGGCGTTGCGAGGCTACGCCTTTTGCGCTCCTGCACTGACCCAGCCGCACCACGGGCAGCCCTTCTCGAGCAGCTCCGTACGCGATTGGCGCTTGCCGCATTGCGGGCACGTGTCCTTGCCTTCCAGCGCCTTCTTCCAAGCCGGTGTCTCAAGATTGGTGCCCGTAGGGAACTCGAGGCCGTACTGCGCAGCGGTTTCAAACGATGCCAGCGCCGCGCGGATCTTTATGCCCAATAGCTCCACACCAGCCAGAGACACGGTAATGTCGGCGTTAATCACGAGTCCCTTATCGAGAATTCTATCGACAAGATCGACCAGGGTAGCGCTTTGCTTCTGGAGGGCTTCCGCAGCCATGCCTACTCCTTTTGCTTTGTCTTGGCGATTTTTGACCCCACAACTTCTCTACCAGCATTCGAGACACTGTATCGGTGGGGGCCGGCGACCACCAAAAAGCCCTTGCCAAGCCGGGATTGACGCAGCGTGCTCACATAGCCGTCTGATGTCAGGCATAACTGCCGCCAGAGGTGACGCCCTATGGCAATCCGTCCATCATCATCCACCTTACTGAAGGCACGCATCAACATCCCGGTTAATCCTCCTTAGGCCGCTTTCGCTTCGGCAGTCTGGCCATTTTCTCAGCAGGTTCTTCCCAGGCAGGTTCAATTCGTGCTCTCGCGCGCTGGAACTCGGCCTGGGTAATCTCGCCCGTCTCCAGTCTCATCCGCAGGGCGAGCAGCTCCTCGACCAAGTTCCGTTGCTCCTGGGACACTGCATTCCGGAAGCCCTTCGCGATTCCGTAAACCATGCGCGGCACCCACAGCACGGGCGAACTAAGAAGCCAGGCCAGCGCGCTCAGCAGGCCCATTTTACGGGCGCGACCGGGACGGAAGGGCGTTCGCCGGAACTCGCGCGGCCAGTTCGTCCCTCGAGTCCCGAAGTGCCGCGCCAGCGTAATCGGTCCCGAGAAGTTCGCCGGCGACGGAAGCTTGGCACTGATTGTTGATGCAGCAGGAAACTGACTAACATCCGGCAGATACCGGCAATGGTGAGTGGCCGACACCCTGGCCGTTGGAGGGAGCCCGGGTGCGACTTTTGTGTGCTCGGGCCTCTTCGTGGCTGCACGGGTCTTCATGTTTTTCCGAGGAGGCTTGCCCTTGCCTGTAGAAGCTTTCTTCTTCATACCTTTCTCTCCCCGTTGAATAATGCAGATTCCAGGTCTCTGAGGGTGCTCAGTCCCACAATCGGTTGCGGGAACTGGGGCAGCGAGACGAAGTGCAGATCAGGATGTGCATTGCGGAAGTCCGCCATATGCTTTTCCTGCGCCTTTCTCGTCCTCCTGCAAAAGCGGCACCTGCTCTTGGGGACAACCTTGTTGAAAACAGCAGAATGGCAGCCAACATGCAATTGAGACAGGTGCTCCAAGAGCCGTTCCGATTCGCGTACAGCCATCTCTTCAGCAACTGTCACCACAACGAATTCTGTTTGCGCGGGGTCCGTGAGGATGGCCTGGAAGCGGCGCAGGCAGCGGGCCAGACTGACCATTTCTTCGCTGGCAGTGCGCCCATACTTGAGCAAGACCTTGAAAATGGCTCGCAGCCAGGCGTGGGCCAGCTCGGGCAGCTCGAGAAACCGCAGTGCATGTCCTGTCGGCGCCGTGTCGAGCACGAACAGATCGTATTCGCCGCTGTCCGCCAAGTCCATCACGCTCTTGAGAAACATGATCTCAGCGACACCCGGAGGAGAAAGCGATGCGAGCTGCCTCACGGATTCCTTTTCGAACCGCACCTGTACACCGGTTGAAACAAGCTTGTCAAAGATGTTGGTGATAGTGTCACCGTAGCGTTCCCGGAAGCGCTCAAACAACACTTCCGCATCCTGCTCGCAGGCGGAGAGATTGTCTACCGCTACAGGCACGATCTTAGTGTCCATGGAGGCACCGAAGCAATCGGCCAGGGAATGGGCCGGGTCCGTGGAGAACAACAGGACGCGCTTGTCGGGATAGGTGCCAGCCAGACGCAGCGCCGTAGCCGCAGCCAGCGACGTCTTACCCACCCCACCCTTGCCGCCAAAAAACGTGAAAATCATTTCTTCCTGCAACACCAGTGGTTCGCCCCGCTCGCGCCAGACGGGGCGCATCGCCCTCCCTTGCTTCGGAATGGTTTGGACAAGATCATTGAATGTGACAGGTTCAGTGGCGAGATGTTCAAGCGCCTGCACAACGCGGCTCAGGCCCTGTTCGCCGTGCACCTCGCCGGCAAACAATGGGACGGGCAGCAATTCCAGATGTAACAGCGCCGACGCGGCGGCGAGCGCCAACAACTGCTGGCGATTTCTGGAAGCGCAGAATGCACACTTGCATGGTTCGATCAACTGATTCACGATTAGCCGTTTTGGATGGATTCCCAGATCAGCCAGTTCTTGCACAAGCCGCTCTGTCTCGGCAAGGGCCATCGGCTCGGCCATCGTCACCGGGACGAACTCGGTCCGGTCAGACGCCGCAAACAGTTTCCTAGCCATCTCAACCTTCCGGTTAAAGCTTGCCAGAAACTGCTCGGCGGCGTCAGCCGGTCCATGTCCCCCACGGCCGAAATGGCGCGTCAGATAGCGATACTTGCTCTGCATGACGTCCAGAGCCTTGATCCATCGTTCCATTTCTCCCGGCATGGCCAGCAAGCATAACGCGTGTCCGGTGGGCGCGGTGTCAACCAGTATCAAATCCCATTCGCCCTCGTCCAGCAGTTTCGCGATCTCCACTACCGCCATCACCTCGTCCACACCGGGAAGCGTCAGATCAAGGAATCCATTGATGTCTGCGCGGTCCAGGAGCGACCCCCGGTCGAGTAAAGTACGCAGAGATTCGGCATTCTCCTTGGTGAATGCATCCGCCAGACTCGCCGCATCGAGCTCCATCGCCCACAGGCTGTCCACGTTCTGCACAGGCACAGCCGTAGCACCAACGCTTTGCTCGATGCTATCGGCCAGCGAGTGGGCAGGATCGACAGACAGGATGAGCACTCTGCGCCCGTTCGGCGGCGAGCGGCGTGCAATCGCCATCCCTGCAGCCGCGACCATGGTAGTCTTGCCCACACCGCCCTTGCCGCTGAAAAACGCAAGCTGCGACTGTGACCACTCGTCGAGAAAGCTCAGCTTCTCTCTGATGTGTGGATACTCCGCTGGCAAGCGCGCTGCCAATGATTTCGGGACCCCTTGTGCCGCAGGTTCAGACAAGGTGTTACACCCCCTTTTTGAGTAGGGTTATAGGGCACGTATTTGGGTTCCTCGTCGCCACACCTACCAACCTCCCCCTTTGAGCACCGGTATAGGGCCCTGTGAAACAGCCCTCCGGACAGCGTTGCGACCAGCCTCAGAAAGGGCGTATGCCATATCTGCACGCCGCAAGAGACAGCCGTCCTCGACCAGAACCTCACAGGCAGCCTGTATCATTGAGCCCTGCACACCGATTCGCCGCGCGATACTGGCCGCGCTGGCTTTTCCCAGTTCACGCACCACACTCAGTATTTGTTTTTCAATGCCTTTCAAGAGTAACTCTCCCTATTGTGACTTCACCATCTTTCTTGGCTATGGCCTTCAACGCTTTATGTTCCATATTGCCCATCGCCATCCCATTGACTCACATAGAAGGATTTCCTTTCTCCTCAAGTCGTCCTCACACATCATGTTTGAACCTTCGTCTTCTCTCTCCTTCGCGTTTTTGTCTCATGTTTGAGGAGACGGGGACCGCATTCGCAACTTCCTTTTCTTCCTCCTTGGCCAGTTGCAACCAGAAGTTCCTCTGGTCCGGAAAAACCTTTGCATATACCTGGAACAACTGACTTACTGTCATCTTGTTCTTGCCCATAGATTTTATCATATCATTCTCCCGTCCTATTCGCTGCGTGCCGCATCGACGGATGTCAGCGCGGTTACGTTCGCTGCCGCACCGTTTCCTGCAGTCAAACCGTCGCCATAGAGTTCCGCGCCCATCCGGTCAAGGGCGGCTAATCCCCGCACTTCGTGTGGGAACTGGTGGACCGGAGTCACCACACAACCCACTGACTTGGCGAAGCTGGCGATTTCACGGAGGTAATCGAGCTGCTGGCTGCGTTTGGCCGTGCAGAAAGCACAGTCTGTCGCTGACGTCAAGAAGTTGCAGACGATGTTGCGGACAGGGATCCCCGCCGCAGCAACCGTCTTGAGCATACGTTCCATTTCGAGTCTGCCCATGGCCTCGGGTATCGTGACCGCCACAAGCTCCGCGAGCTGCGGGTCGGTCAGCGCGGTACGCATTGTCTTTACGGCGTGTGTTGAACGCACCATTCGCTCTACAAGCACGGCCAAGTTCTCTACCGGGCGCTGCTGTTGGTACTTGAGGATGGCGCGGTA
>CAYWBA010000227.1:0-5412 GCA_964455955.1 uncultured Planctomycetota bacterium
CGGAGGAGTTTTTCTAAGCGAATACCTCCAAGAAACTTTGTTCCGAAGGGGTTAGAGCAAAGAGATGGTACGAGACAGCAGGCTTATCGGCCAGCTACTCAAAGAAATGGGCCTGGTAACCGAATACGAAATCCAGGAAGGGCTGGCTGCCAAGAAAGTGCTGGCCGGCTTAATTGGCGAATTAGTTGTCATGTTGGGGTAGGTTCATGAAAAAGACCTGCTTTTTGCGCTTGCCGTGCAGTCTGGAATGGAGCTAGCCGACCTGGACGATATGGAAATACCCGAGGAAGTAATTGACATCGTCGATGCCAATATCGCGTTTACATACAAGGTTGTCCCGATAAGCTACGATGGCAGTACTATCACTGTTGCCTTTTCAGACCCTACAAACGTCAGCATACTGGACGACTTGCGGTTCATGCTCGACAGTGAAGTGTCGGGAGTAGTTGCCACAGCGGATGCTATTGAGCATGCGCTTGCGAAGTATTACGCCGGCAAGCAGCCTGCCTCGATGGAATCACTGGTCGCATCCCTCGATGGCGAAGAAGAAGTCGAACTTCTTGACGGACGCGAGGCACTACGTGACCTTGAACAGTTGGAGAAAGACGCCCACTCCAAACCGGTGGTGAAGCTGCTTAACATGATACTTTTGCAGGCCATAAAGGACCGGGCGGCCGATATTCATCTTGAACCGTTTGAGAACGACTTCAAGGTGCGGTACCGCGTGGACGGGGTACTTTACGAAATGGTGCCGCCGCCGCCCCACCTCGCCCTCGCAATCACCTCACGCGTGAAAGTTATGGCAGGCCTTAATATAGCAGAGACGCGTGTGCCGCAGGACGGGCGCATCGAGCTCAATATCGGCGGCAGGTCTGTTGACATGCGCGTCTCGACGCTGCCCACCGCCTTCGGCGAGAGCGTGGTCATGCGTGTTCTTGACCGGGCGAACGTAAACCTTGACCTTGAGCAGATCGGGCTCAGGCCACGCGAGCTGGAAATAACAAAAAGGCTTATTGACCTGCCCCACGGGATTATCCTCGTCACCGGGCCCACCGGCTCCGGCAAGACAACCACGCTCTACTCGGCACTCAACTACGCCAACAGCACGGAGATAAAGATTATCACGACCGAAGACCCGGTGGAGTACGACCTGCCAGGCATTATCCAGGTGCCGATAAACGAAGATATCGGGGTCACCTTCGCAGGCTGCCTGCGCTCCATCCTGCGCCAGGACCCTGACAAGATACTGATAGGAGAAATCCGCGACCTCGAGACAGGCCAGATAGCCGTACAGGCTTCGCTCACCGGGCATGTCGTACTCTCAACCCTTCACACAAACGATGCACCAAGCTCAGTAACGCGTATGCTTGACCTGGGGGTCGAGCCGTTCCTGCTGGCAGCCACGCTGGAAGCTATCGTTGCCCAGCGACTCGTCCGCACAATATGCCCCAAGTGCAAGAAAGAATACACCCCCGGTGAGGAAGAACTGCTCGAGCTTGATCTCAAGCCCCAAGATGTGGGCGACAGGACTTTCCACTACGGGCAGGGCTGTGATGACTGCAACGGCACCGGCTACCGCGGCCGCACCGCCATCTTCGAGATAATGCTCATAACCGACGAGCTGCGCAAGCTAATCAGTGCTCAAAGCTCAACCGGGCACATCCGCCAGATAGCGAAGGCTGGAGGAATGAATACACTTCGTGACAGCGGATTGCTTGCAATCTACGATGGACTCACTACAATAGAGGAAGTTGTCAGGGAAACCATATTCACGGCATAGTTTTGTTGAGGTCTTTCTCGCTGCGCTCGGCCAGTTTGGGCTGACGAGCCTGGAGAAGGTGTACGCAAAGGTTGTCGAGGGCGGAGCCCGAGAATAACGTTAATAAGAGAGGAACCTTTATGCCGGTATTTACATTTGAGGCAATGGACGGCGCCGGGAAGGTAGTGCGGGAAGACATCGAGGCGTCAAGCCGTGACGATGCAATAGCTCAAATAAGAGCCTTGGGCTACTTCCCCACCAAGCTCAAAGAGAAGGCCGGGGGTGCAGTCGCGCCCGGTGCGTACGAAGAAATGGCAACGTCACGCAAATCTCGATTCTTCGGCGGGGTAAAGTTCAAAGACCTTACCCAGTTTACAGTCCAGCTCGCAACGCTGCAAGACGCCGGCCTGCCAATAGTTCGCAGCCTGCGCATCCTCGAGGGCCAGATGAAGCAGGGCAAGCTCAAAGACCAGGTTGGAGAAGTCGCCGAGGATGTCGAGGGCGGAAGCTCTTTCTCAGACGCACTGGCGAAACACCCCAAGACCTTCGACCGGCTTTATGTAAACATGGTCAAGGCGGGCGAGGCCGGTGGTGTGCTTGAAACCATCCTGAACAGGCTTGCCGACTTCATGGAGAAATCCCTGCGACTCCGGCGCAGAATCATCGGTGCCGCGATCTACCCGATAGTGGTAATTACTGTGGCTGTCATCATTATCGGCGGAATTATGGTATTTGTAATTCCAAAATTTGAAAAGATGTTCGAAGACCTCGAAACGGTGCTTCCACCGACAACCCAGTTACTTCTTGGCATATCAAATTTCGTGCAAAGCTACTGGTATCTGATACCCCTGATACCGGCAATTATTTTCGCGCTTTTCAAGCTGATAGGCCGCTCTGGGGGAGGTCGGCTGATGCTTGACCACGTCAAGCTCAAGTTCCCCCTACTGGGTCCGGTGCTTAAGAAATCCTATATTGCTCGATTCGCAAGGACACTGGGCACCCTGATTTCCTCAGGCGTACCTATCCTCGATGCCCTTAGTATTGTCCGCGAAACCATAGTTAACGTCGTAATCGAAGATGCAGTAGACAGCATCCACGGCTCAATCAAGGAAGGTGAAACCGTGGCCGGCCCGCTCAAGGAGAGCGGCGTCTTTGACGATGTATTCGTCAACATGGTGGACGTCGGCGAGGAGACTGGTGAGCTTGACAAAATGCTTAACAAAATCGCCGATAACTATGAGGACGAGGTGGACGTCGCGGTAGAAAGCATGACAAGCGTCCTCGAGCCTATTATGATTGTTGGCATGGGCCTGGTAGTCGGCTTCGTCGTGGTTTCGCTCTTCATGCCGCTTGTCTCCCTGATCGAGAAGCTCTGACAGCAGGCATCCGCGCGAAGCGCATCTTACATATATAGCCAGATGGCGAGCAGTAGAACAGGAGAAACAAAAGCCTTGCTCGTCTGCGGTCTCCTGTTCTACTCTCTACTTTCCCGGCCGGAGGTGCCCGGCGGCAGGACGGCAGAGACAGCCATTTTCTCTTCGTTCAGGTGAATACGCAGGCGCTCATTAATGTCAACAATTGATATGCTCTCGACAATGTCAAGCATCTTGAAAGAGTTGTACCTGAGAAAACGGCCTGCTACTGCCCCCATGGCGGCGGCCTCAAGCGTGTTGAAACGCCGCAGGTAGGCGCCGAGGACCCGCTTCTTGACTCTTTCGAAGCCCGGCCTTGAAATCCCCTTCCGCTGCGTTCCCCGGACAGCTTTAAGTATCTCCTCAAGCAACTTCCTGGGAGAATCAGTCTCACCTCCCAAGGCTGTATAGCCGAACCCCCTGTCCGCCATGTAGGAAGCGGAGAATGATTCGTCTATAAGCCCTTTCTCGTAAAGCTGCTGGTATACCCTGCTCGACTTGCCGAACATGAGTTCAAGAAGCAGCTCGGTCTGAATGCTGTTTTGCAGGAGCTGCGGCCCACCCTGCGCGGGCCTTGTTTCCTTGAATCCCACAAGAAGCTTGGGCCTCTCCACTTCCATGTGCCTGGTTATCTCCGCACGGCACAGGCTTGAAGGCTCACGCACCCGCAGGCGCTTTAGAACACCGAGGACAGGGGAGGGCTGCAGGACTTTTTCACACTTTTCGAAAACCTCCTCAGCCTCCAGCGCGCCGGTAACCAAAAGCATCATGTTCGCAGGGCTGTAGAAGGTGTTGAAGCAGTCAAGCAGTATATCCTTTGTAATACGCGCAACAGACTCTATCGTGCCGGCAGTGTCAATACGCACCGGGTGCTTGCTGTAGAGCGCCGCCAGCAGCCCTGTGCTGAGCACCCATCCGGGGTTATCCTGGCAGGCGCGGATTTCCTGCTGGATAATCCCAACTTCCTTGCGCACGCTGCGGGCGCTCAGGTGGACGCTCTGGACAAGCTGCAACAAGAGGCAGAGGCTCTCCCAGAAATGTCCTGTGCAGTTAAAATAATAAGCAGTTATGGTGTGGCTGGTAAACGCGTTGGCGTTGGCGCCGAGTTCCGAAAACATGTCGAAGTAGCTCGTGCCTCTCTTTTCGAACATTTTGTGTTCGAGGAAGTGCGCCACCCCTGCAGGCATTTCCACCAGTTCCCGGGCTCCGGGTGGAATGAAGCGGTTGTCAATCGAGCCGTACTTCGCCGCGACAACAGCGAACTTCTTCGCAAAGCCAGGCCGCCGAATAACCCCGCACTCCAAGCCGTTTGAGAGTCTTTTCAGGACAAGCTTCTCTCCAAGCCTGCCCCCGCTTATAACTCTTGCTTTCCCTGAAGAGGCTTTTTCACAAATGCCTATGTTCTTACGAAAGCTCTCAGACAAAGCTGCGGCCTCCTTATTCCACTTTTACTAAATCATCCTTTACCAGAGTGTCCAGGGCGTGAGGCATAATGCAGGCGGCAAACCTGGTTCCATACTTTGCAGTCACGATTTGAGATGCTTCCTGGAGCCCGGATGCCGGTGTCATTGACATCTGCCTGACACTCTCAGGGTCAAGCGAGGAAACAAGCACAATATCCACCTGCTTCGCTTTCCAAAGTGCCGCGTAAGCAGTATGGCCGTGAATGGGTGAGTGTTTCCTGAGCATCTCGAACAATTCCGGCAGCTCCTTGAAGGCAAACAGGTTAAGGAACTCTTCGTGCCCGAATCCCTCCCTGCATTCGGCTGCAAGTATCAGGGTTCCTCCCGGTTTCACTGTTAGGAACGCATGCTCCATTGCCCTGTGGCTGCTGATAAAATTCACATCACCGGGATAGCCGCCGCAGCTTGCAAGCACTACGTCGAAGCGGTCCCTCAGCTCATGCGCGCAGTTGTCGAGATAGTAACGGCAACCGCTAAGGTGCGCCTTTTGAAGGTCTCCGGCAGTTACTCCGGCAGCACCTCCACCCAACCCCGTGCTTATGGTGTTGACGAGAAATATGCTGCTCCCGAGTGCCGCAGCCACGTCCAGCAAATCATAATGGCACGGATTTTCAGCAAGGTTCCCTGCCCTGCAGCCGGTTACCCGATTACCCTCGGGCTCGTGCATCAGTGCATGGTTCTGAAATATTGCCTTTTCAGATGCGCATCCCGGCAGTATTGTCTCACAGCCACCTGCAAAACCGAGAAAATAGTGAGGGAAAATCGAACCTATAAGGAC
>CAYWBA010000228.1:0-2231 GCA_964455955.1 uncultured Planctomycetota bacterium
GAGGAAGTTGCCCTAATTGTGGCCTACTTTGACTCTCCAGAAGCGGGCGCGTCAGCCGCAGTGGAACTGCTCCGGAAAGGATTTCTCCCAAGAGCGGTCGAGTTCATGGACGAGCTTTCGATAAGCTCTGTCCTCTCATTCGGGGATATCGCAGCCCCAAAAGGAACGCGTTCCTGCCTCCTCATTGAAACCGACGGCCCGAAAGGCGTTGCGCTAAACGAGGCCGCCAAGATAGCCGGGTTCCTCCAGACTCTTTCACCTCTTGATATCCAGCAAGCTGCAGACTCCAAAGAACGCGATGCTCTCTGGGACATCCGCCGCCAGATTTCTACCGCGCTCTACAATGTCTCAGGCGCAAAGGTGAGCGAGGATGTTTGCGTGCCGCGGTCAAAGATAGTCGAACTCCTGCGCAGCTTGCAGCAGATTGCCAAACGCCATGGTATTCGAATCGCAGCTTACGGCCACGCTGGAGATGGCAACCTTCACGTGAACCTGCTTGATGAGAAAACAGACAAGAAGCCGCGCGAGAAACTGGTGGACGCTATATCAGAGATCTTCTCAGCCACGCTCCAACTGGGAGGCACAATTTCAGGCGAGCACGGAATAGGCCTGGCCAAGCAGGACTTCCTCGGACGCCAAATCGGCCCGGTGGAGCTTTCCCTCATGCGAAAGATAAAAGCAATATTCGACCCGCAGGGAATTCTCAATCCAGGCAAGATATTCAAATTCAAAGATTAAGAGACTATCTCACAATCCAGGCCCTATTCCCTGTAATTTGGCTCCTAACGAGCGCGCTCCATGCGCTCGGATTGTTTCTTCTTGCGTTTATTGTAGGTGACTCTCGCGGTAATCCCGATCTTCTTGAACCGCGCAGCTGCTTCCTTGGCCTCCTCTTCGGAAACACCCTGAAGCACGTTGATAATAGGCCCGTCGCACATCCTGCGCGCCTCTTCACGGTTAACCCCGACCACCTCTGCAATGATTTTCGCAGCCTTGGTTTTTTTGGCAGTTGAACTTATTTTCGAAAGCACAACGCCATGAAAGCCTTCAGCATGTTCCACCTCGTCTGCAAACTCCTCTTCCTCTTCAGGCTCCTCCTCGCGGCGTCTCTTCTTTCTTGAAACTGGCTTTCGCCTGTCCGACTCATCTCTCGCCTCGCGGCCGCTCCTGCGCCTGCCCCCGCGCCTTGGGGCAACCACCTTCTTGCGGCTCGCTTTCGGCTTCTCCTCCTTCTTCGTTCTGCCCTCGAAAAACCTCACCGCCTCCTCAGGGGCAAGCTCTTCAAGCTCCGATTCTTTCTCCGCAGCCTGCACCTCCTCCGGTTGCTGGGCTTCGGCCTCATCACCTTCCCCTTCTACAGGCAAGGTCTCAAGCTGTTCGAAAAAATCCTTCCGGGCATGGGAGGATTCGCTGTTTTCCGTGTCAGGCGGAAGAGCCAGCTCGGGTACTTCCGGACTTTCGTAATCTGTTGCTGAAAGCCCTTCCTCGAAAGTTGCAAGGTCAAGAATTTCTCCTTCAGTGTCTCGTATCGGCCCGCCCCGCCGCTGCGCTTCTCCTATCGGCTCAACTTCTTCGATTCTCTGCTCCGCATCGGCCAGTACTCTCTCAATGTCCCCTATCTTGAGTTCCACAGGCTCCTCCTCGGCAACCCTCAGAGGTGGCTGTGCCACCTCCGGCGTCTCAGGCGGTGCAGCCCCTATTTTCTGCTTCTGCAACACGGCTGCTATCTCGCTTTGTGCCCAGGCCTCCCGGGCTTCTGCCTCGGAAAGCTCTCTCATCCGGAAGAGCTTGTTGCAGTTAGGACAGCGAAAGACATTGTGCTTGTCCACCACGAACTCATACTTGGCGAGCATCATAACCTCGCCTTTCGTCTCTTTCTTTTCCTCCCCGAAACGCGCAATTTCCGGCAGTTCAGGCCACCTGAGCCTTGGGATGTCATCACGTGATTCGTCTGTGGCGAGAAGCTGCGCGCCAAGCTCCGTGACGGCTTTGAACCTGTCCTTTATCCGGTTGGTGGTATCCAGGTCCGCAATCCCGTCAAGCAGAATAATTGGAGCGCTGTTAACTATATCTTCCGCCTGCCCCTGGCCAATTGCGAGGAGTTTCTTGAGCTCGTCGCGGACACCGGCGATATTCTCCGGGTCAACCGACTGCAAAAGCAGCTTGTAAGCCTCTGCCCCTTCCATAGGTGACTCCTTTCGCCTACACCTCAGATTGCCCAACCAGGGCAA
>CAYWBA010000228.1:2241-5398 GCA_964455955.1 uncultured Planctomycetota bacterium
ACTTTCCGCCCGCGTTCCAAGGCGGCCCTACTCCCACTCAATGGTTGAGGGCGGCTTGGATGAAATATCGTACACAACCCGGTTCACACCGCGCACTTCCGAGACTATCCTTGAGCTTATGGCATCAAGCACCTCGTGTGGCATGTGGAACCAGTCCGCGGTCATCCCATCGACAGAATCAACAGCTCTTACAGCTATAACAGACTCGTAAGTTCGCTCATCGCCCATCACACCGACAGACTGCACAGGCAGAAGCACGCAAAACCCCTGCCAGATTTCTTCATACAGGTTGGCGCGATGTACTTCCTCCAGGAATACGGCATCACAGGCGCGAAGGACTTCGAGCCGCTCGGGAGTGACTTCTCCGATTATGCGCACCGCAAGCCCCGGCCCGGGAAACGGGTGGCGCCCAACAATGTCGTGGGGAAGGCCAAGCTCAATTGCAACCTTGCGCACTTCGTCCTTGAACAAGTAGCGCAACGGCTCCACAAGCTCAAAGCCCAGTTCCTCCGGAAGCCCGCCGACGTTGTGGTGGCTCTTTATCACCGAGGTCGGGCCGCCGAAAGCACTTGTTGACTCAATCACATCCGGGTAGAGCGTTCCCTGCGCAAGAAACTTCACATCCGCTATCTTGTCGGCCTCTTCCCTGAACACATCGATAAAGGCGCCGCCGATTATCTTGCGCTTCTCCTCAGGGTCAATTACCCCTCTGAGCGCGCTCACAAAGCGCTCACACGCATCCACAACTCGCAGGTCCATGTCGAAATGCCTGCCGAATGTCTCGGCAACACCCTCGCGCTCACCTTTGCGAAGAAGGCCGTTGTCAACAAATATGCAGGTAAGCTGCTTTCCTATCGCACGCTGAAGCAGGACAGCCGCCACAGATGAATCAACCCCGCCTGAAAGGCCAAGCACAACGTGCTCCTTGCCGACTCCTGCGCGAATATCTTTAATCGCATCCCCAATGTAGTTGGACATCCGCCACTGCCCCGTTGCGCCGCAAACTTCATAAAGGAAATTCCTCAGGACCTGCGTCCCGCGCTCGGTATGATGCACCTCGGGGTGAAACTGCAGCCCGAAGATTCGGCCGTTTTCGTGCCGAACGGCCGCGTAGGGGCAGTCGCGAGTCTGGGCAAGAACTGCAAACTCGTCAGGCAGCTTCTCCACCATATCCCCGTGGCTCATCCAGGTGACAAAGTTCGCTGGAAAACCTTTGAAAATATCTGAATCGTCGCTGACCTCAAGCACCGTCCTGCCGTCCTCCCGGGAGGGCGCACTTCCGACGCTGCCGCCAAGGTGCTTGGCGATAAGCTGCAGCCCGTAGCAGATTCCCAGCACCGGCACGCCAATTTCGAGTATGGCCGCGTCCATATCCGGGGCTGTTCCAGATGTCACAGTGGCGGGCCCGCCGGAGAGAATCACAGCTATCGGTGCCTTTTCCTTCAGACTCTCTGCTGAAACCTTGTGCGAAATGATTTCGGCGTAGACGTTGTTCTCGCGCACCTTTCGCGCTATAAGCTGGCAGTACTGGGAGCCAAAGTCCAGCACCGCAACCCACTCCCTGTTCTTCTCTACCAAGATTCTTTGCTCCGCGGCAGCAGCTCTCCTGCTCACCTGTTCTCCTGTTCTTTGAGTTAGTAGAGCAGTAGAGCAGGCTTCGCCGCTCCAAGGTGTTTATCTTATCACAAGCACTTTGATGGTATTGCCGCTTCGTACATGAATCGTCACACGCCGCCCGGGCCTCACCGCGCCCACAAGCGTGCGAAACTCCTTAATGCCTGAAACGCGGTAATTGTTTATACCAAGTATCAGGTCCCCGACCTCAATGCCTGCCTGGTTTGCAATCCCGTCTTCTTCGACCTTTGTCACAAGCACGCCCTGCTCACCCTTGTAGCCGTAACGCGAGGCAAGGGCGCGCGTGAGATTGACCACGGTCATCCCGAGCGCTGCAGCGGTTTGGAGGCCCTTAAACTGTGCACTTGTATCGGGCGCTGCAACCACCGGCTTGACCCGGGCTTCCTTACCGCTACGCTGATATGTCAACGTGACGGCCGTTCCCACCTCAGTCGTCGCAATGACGCTGCGAAGCTGCGTGGCCGAAGTTACGTCTACCCCGTTCACCTCCGTGATAATGTCCCCGGCCTTAAGCCCCACCTTCGCTGCAGGGCTCTCAGCCACGACATCTTCAACATACACCCCGGGCGTGTAGGTGAGGCCAAGGTCTTTTGCAAGCTGGGGCGTGAAATCTGTAATATAGACCCCGAGCCAGCCGCGCCTGACCTTGCCTTCCTTGATAATATCGCGCATCACCGCACGTGCCATATTTATCGGTATCGCAAAGCCAATTCCCTGGTACCCCCCCGTGCTCGAGGCGATTGCAGATGTTATGCCCACGATACGGCCGTCCATATCAATTAGGGGGCCGCCTGAATTGCCCGGGTTTACGGCTGCGTCGGTCTGTATGAAATCTTCAAACTCCGCAATTCCCACGTTCGCGCGCCCCTTCGCACTGATAATGCCTGAAGTAACAGTCTGCTCGAGCCCGAACGGGTTTCCAATCGCCAGCACCCACTCGCCAACCTCTATCTTGTCGGAATTCCCCATCTCGGCGGTCGGCAGGTTCTCGCCGCCTATTTCAAGAAGTGCAAGGTCTGTCTTCGGGTCGCTTCCAAGCACCTTCGCCTCAAACTCCCGGCGGTCACTGAGTTTCACAACTACCTTTGTCGCGTTGCGGATAACGTGATGGTTGGTCAGGATGTGACCTTCCTTGTCCACAAGCACGCCGCTTCCAAAAGAAGTCACCGGCACAACACCAGACCGGCGGCGCCGCTGGCCGAAGAACCCTTCAAAGAGGTCCGCAAAGGGGTCTTGAACCACTCTCTCGCCGTGGCAGGTTATGTGCACGACGGCCGGGGTTACAAGTTTTGCCAGGATGACAAACCGGCGAGAAGGCATCGGCTCTTTCGCAAGCTCTTCACTTAACTCTTTCTGCTGAAGCTGGTAGGCGGGCAAGTACGAGGGAAATATCCTCAGCTCCGTACAGCAGAATCCGACAACAGCGCCTGTAACGAATACTACCACCAAAACCACAGGCCACTTTCTCATAGGACAATCTCCCTATTCTTCAGGCTGTAACCGCTCTTGCTGCAATCCTTCT
>CAYWBA010000229.1:0-5359 GCA_964455955.1 uncultured Planctomycetota bacterium
CAAGGCGCCAGAGTTCGAGTCAAGGCGCGGCAAGAGGCGCGGAGGTACACCTTTCACAAAACAGTATGTTATCAGGATGCTCAGAAATCCGGCCTACGTAGGGAAGATTTCTTGGGGCGGGAAGGTGTACGAGGGAAAGCATGCCGCGATAATCAAAGAGAAGCTTTTCAAAGATGTGCAGCGCATACTCAAGACCAACAAGACCACGAGGAAAAACTTCAGAGAGCAACGGAAGCACGTTTTCCTTCTCCAAGGGCTTCTTCGGTGTGGCCTCTGTGGAGCAATGATGACTCCGAAGACTTGCATCGGACGAGGGAAGGTTCCTCACTACTACTACCAATGTACAAGAACGAATCACACCAACGGGACCTGCTGCAACGCGAAGTATGTGCCGGCTAAGGCTATCGAGGACATTGTCCTAGAACGTCTCAGGCAGATTGCCATGGACCCCACGGAGATTGAGGAAATCGTGAGCCGGGCTAACGAAAATCAGTCAGAGTTACTTGATGGTCTGAAAACGGAAAAAAAGAACATCGAGCAACGTTTCCAGGTAGTGAGAGAGGAAATAGCGAATATCGTGAGGACTGTGAAAAAATATGGTGAGGACCAGTTTGAAAGTCTGGCAGAGGAACTGAAGGAACTTGAGATTGAAAAAGAAAAACTGAACGGCAGGCTGAAAGAAATCAAATTTGAGATGGAGAGAGTCCGAGAAAAGACATTAAGTGTCCAAGTGATGTCTGAAGCCTACAGAACTTTCCGGGACTTGATTGAGGAGTACGAGAAGGAAGGTGAGAAGATTACGATTAAGAGCCTCATCGCATGTTTTGTTGAAGTAATCGATTGGCATCCAGACCTGAAGAACGCGGGTTCAGGGCATTTCGTGATGGGTCTCTTCGAACAACCACAGCCTCCTCCTGGAGACGAAGAAAGCTTGTCAAATCAAGGTGGTAGCATTGGTGCGCCAGGCAGTGTTAACTGGCTCCCTTTGAGCACCCCTCTTCGCACGCCATAGGGGGCTTCTCTTCCACTAAATGAAACTCGTTAAAACACTCTGATTTTTGCTTAACAATGCTTTGAAGTTTAATGGCCCCGTCGGCATCGCGACCCATCCGACATTTCGAACTCCCCCGGGCAGGAAAGACTTTCACCTCAATGATTGCGCATCTGCGCTTGACTCCTTCTGCTCGGAAGGTCCGGCATGTTGCCGCCTAGACCGTATGGGTGGAGGAACCCTGGCGTATTCTCTGGGTGCACGGTAGCGTGCAATAATCTTCCTGACCTGATTCAGGGGCAATGCCGGGCAGAACCGGTCGTTAATCCCGTCCATCCCATCTGCCATGCACAACGCGTTCAGTATGGCCTCTTCCGTTGCCTCCACGGCTGCGTGATACAGCGGGTTAACATGCTGGTCGGAGAGAAGCGTCAATGAATAGGTAAATTTCTTGGACTTCCGGAGCACCCTGTTGGCGGTAGAGAAACCGAGTACTATCTCACCCGAACCGTGGGCTGCGTAGGACCCGGCACGGCCGATTCCTATTGCGACTCTCTTGCAGAGCCTGCTCAATTGATGTGCAGACAAGGGAGCGTTAGTAGCCAGAACAGCAATTATGCTGCCATATGACTTGGCGCGCTGCCTGAACTCCTGAAATCTTGGGGCAAGGATTTCACCGACAGGGATACCATCCATGCGCAGGTCTATCGTGTTTCCGAAGTTACTCATAACAAGGACGCCAAGTGTGAAGCCCCCCTTGCCTGCCGGAAGCTTCCGGGAGGATGTACCGATTCCCCCCTTGAAATCGCACGTTATCATCCCCGTTCCGCCGCCGACATTTCCTTCCTCAACAGGACCTGATTTGGCCGAGTCAATGGCCTCGTACACGTGCTCGGTTTTAACATGGCGACCGGCGATGTCATTCAGCCACGAGTCGTCGCATTCACCCACAAGCGGGATAACGACGTCACTTTCTCCACCGATCTCGGGATACTTCTCAACCATATAGTTGACCACAGCTTGGGAGCATGTGCCTACTGAGAGCGTGTTCGTCAGCAAAATGGGAGTCTCTATCAGGCCCCATTCCATCACCTGGGTTAGTCCTGACACTTCACCGGCGCCGTTCAGAACGAAACTGCCGCCGATAACGCGCTCATTGAAGATATTCCCTTCATTGGGGAGAATCACCGTTACCCCGGTGCGCACAGGGCCCTTACCGCGCTTGAGTCTGCCCGAACCTGTAATTATCGTTGAGTGTCCAACCTGGACGCCTTTAACATCTGTAATTGCGTTGTTAGGCCCTGGAGGATAATGCCCCGGTGCCAAGCCCATATCTCTTAGCCTTGAGCGCGATTTTTGCATAGCTTTATCGTCTCCGTTCGACAGTTACGGTCAGTTGCGTATTGTTTGTAACCATAGCCGCATAGACAGAAAGACGAGTCATATGGAGAGTACCGAATTCCCGTCCTCCTTGATTCCAACTGAACCATGCACGATACTGTTCTTTCCTTTGTTCTTCGCAGTGTACATGAAGTTGTCCGCTCTTTTTACCGCCTCATCCGCTGAGCCAACAGGAGTTTTGAACGTAGCAAGGCCAATGCTGAACGTTACAGGCCAGTCGTTTTGCTGCATGACATCGAGGAGTCGTTCTCGAAGCCTGTCGGTAGCCTTGAAAGCAGATTCTTCCAGGGTTTCCGGCATCAGGATGGCGAACTCGTCGCCGCCAAGGCGTGCCGCAGTGTCCATGGTTCTCATGTTGTCTTGGATGGTTAATGCCACCCGACACAAAAGGGCATCACCGGTCTCGTGTCCAGACTGATCGTTGATTGCCTTGAAGTTGTCGCAGTCTATGTAGGCGAGAGAGAAGGTGTGAATGAAGCGGCGCGACCTGGCTATTTCCTTGCTAAGCAACTCAAAGAAAGCTCGCCTGTTTCGCATACCCGTCAGGGGATCTGTTCGAGCCAGTACCTTTTCAGTAGTAAGAGCAACGTCTTTCCTCGACAACACAAGCACAATAATAAAGAAAAACCCCAGTCTTACACCAGCGTTCCAGAAGGGTATTATAAGATGCGCGTAAGACTCCCATGCGGTGAAATCGGCCAAAAACCATGCAATAGCGCTGGCAAAGGAGATTATAAGCCCGGCCTGTCGTCCAACTTTGGAAGTCACAAGGTAAATCGGTATCAAGTAGAAAATCGAAAAAGCCATTCGGTTGCCGGTGCTGTAGTCAGCAAGCCCGACACCTGCGACAAGCAGAAATACCAGCAAGATGATGAACGTTTCTGATCGGTTATCGAACCAGTCCCAAACAGTCATTTTAAGTAATCCCCGCCGTTTGAGAACCAACTGCGACAGGCCTGATTGACGTTCCTTCGAAATCAAGGAAACTGTCTCTGTTGAACTGCCAGAAGTTGAGCGGCACAGGAACCTTTCCAGCGCCGTTCGGCGTGTCAATAACATAAGTCGGGCACGCCATTCCGCTGATGGCGCTTCGCAGCCGGGTCATGATTTCAATCTCGCGCTCAAACTCGACTATGAAGCGCTCGGCGCCGGCAACAGGGTCACATCTATATATATAGTAAGGCTTCACGCCGATTTCGATAAGTCTTGAGAAGAGTTGATAGAGCGTGTCAAAATCGTCGTTAATGCCTTTGAGAAAGACGCTCTGACTGTAGAGAATACAGCCGAGTTTGCGCAGCGAGGTACAGGCGGCGACAGTATCAGGTGTGATTTCGTCAGGATGCTCAAAGTGTATGCCAACATAGACAGGCTGTTTGGGCTTTCGCAGGAAAAGTAGTTTCCGCCCGTTTATTCTGCGCGGGTCAGAGACAGGCAGGCGTGTTCCGATGCGCATAACCTTAATCTGCTCAAGTGCGGCGAAGGAATTAATTGCATATTCGAGCATGTGAGGGACAGCTAGGGGGTCGCCGCCGCTGAATATCACTTCCTTTATCTCCGGATGCAGCCGGACGTATCCAACCATGTTGTCCACGTCTTTTCTGGTTACTGAAGCCTGTTTGGGGTCACCCACCTTTCGCTGGCGGGTGCAGAAGCGGCAGTATGCGGCGCAGTCGAGGGTCAGAAGGGCAAGGACACGGTTGGAATATTTATGAATAAGTCCGCGGCAGATAGTATTTTCTTCCTCGAGCAAGGGGTCAGGAGCACCCGGAGGTTCGTCTTCTTCCTTGAGAGGCTTTTCCTCTTCAAGAAACTGCTTCGCAACCGCTTCACTTCTCTTGGCAAGTTCGCCCAAGTGCTTCGTGACACGCTGTATCAATGCTCAGTCTCCTTTCCCGTTGACTCGCGATATCTCTCTACCGCCGAGTCAAGAATGGCGTTTACAAGCTGCGCGTATGTCATACCGGCAACTTTCGCCGACCTTGGCAGCCAGTAGGAAGGGTCAATGCCGGCAATCGGGTTTAGTTCAATAATTTTGGGACTGCCGTTTTTGTCAAGCCTGATTTCCATCCGGCACCAGTCACGGCAGCCAAGGGCTTTATAAGCGGCCGCCGCAAGAGAATTAAGTTTTTCTTCGAGGACGCTATCCACCTTCGCTGGACATTCATTGCGGACTTCCTGCCTTTTTATGTCAATTTGCAGTTTTTCAGCGACCCATTCATCCGGCTCAAAGAATCGCATTTTCAGCTCATCCTGCCGGGGATAGATTATTTCGACAATTGGAAGTGTGCGCGGCGGGGAGTTGTAGATGACGGGAATTGTAAATTCCCTGCTCGGCAGGTATTCCTCGGCGAACATAGGATACGTGTACTTTTCATAAAGGAATCTAAGCTGGGCCTTGAGTTCTCCCTCGTCATGGACAAGTGATGCGGGACTGAGTCCCATACTTGAGCCCTGGTTTCTCAGCTTGACTACGGCGGGGAATTCGAGGTCTGCCTTTACCTGCTCGTCGGGCGTGTCGAATGCCTGGTAGCTGCCGGTTGAGATGCCATTGGCAATTAGAACTTCCTTTGTATGAACTTTGTCAAGGCAAAGTGCAAGTGTCAGAGGGCCGCTGCCAGTATATGGAATATCGAGCATCTCAAGAATTAAGGGAATTTGAGACTCGCGGCATTCTCCCCGAAGCCCTTCGGCAACGTTGAAAACAAAATCTATCTGGTTCTTAAGCTTGATAATATTTGTTAGAAACGAGTTGTCAGCTTCAACGAGCAGCACTTTATGGCCGGCGGATTCGATAGCGGATTTGAGGGAGTTGATAGTTTCTTCGGAGTCAAACTCGGCGATAGTATCCAACTTGTCAATAGTAACGCTTTCGTAGTGAATCAAGTTATAGACAAGAGCTACGTTCATTTGCTTCTCCAACATTTAACGGAACTGGATACGCTCTATTGTTTCATCGAGTATTCTTGC
>CAYWBA010000230.1:0-5336 GCA_964455955.1 uncultured Planctomycetota bacterium
CTACTTCTCGTTTGCGAGCTTAGCGCCGTGCTTGCGCAGGAGTCCTTCCAGCTTGTCGTTGCAGTAGTTTCGCGTGATATCCACAGGTGTCTGCCCGTATCTGCTCTGCGCATTCACTTGGGCACCGCTGGAAATCAGAATCTTGACGAGAGCCATGGTCGTTTCGTCAAACCCTGAGGTCATGGCGGCGAAGTGTAGCGCTGCGTGCCCTGAATCGGTTTTCGCGTTGACATCCGCCCCTGACCCGATAAGGCGCGCTATCACATCCATATGGCTTTTTTCGCCGGTCCACGACACCCAGGCACCGTCGATGCACGATACACCGTGGGGGATGCCGGTTGTGTCGGCATAGAGAACCGCGAGGTGCAGCGGGGTTGCCCCCGAGCTGTCTCTGGCGTTGATGTTGGCACCTGCGCGGACAAGCAACTCGACGACTTCCTTATGGCCTCTCGACGCAGCGTAGTGGAGCGGCGTCTTTCCCTCAGTGTAGAGCAGCGGGAAACGGCACTTCGCAGCGGCGGCGTTGGGGTCAGCGCCGTTCTCCAGCAAAATGCGGGCGACCTCGGAGTTGTTCTCGCTTGCCGCGCAGTGAAGCGGGGTCCAGCCGAAGGCATCGCGTGCGTTGACATCTGCGCCGGCGGCAACGAGAAACTGTGCCGTCTGCCCGTGACCGTAGCGCTTCTCGCACCTGAAGAGATCCCTCTTCTCGTAGAATGGGTCTGGCTCAAAGACAGCACCCATGTAAAGGAGGTGGTTGAGCTTCTTGTCGCACTTCATGGCTGCGTAGTGCAGGGGGTTCCTGCCGCGCAGGTCTCTCGAATTGACGGCGGCGCCCTGCGCAACCAGCTGCCTTGCGCGCGCGAGGTCGCCTTTCTTGGCCGTTTCAAAGAGCAAGTGCCTGCGAGGGTCGCTCAACTTGCCGCCGCGGGCGCGAAGCAGCCTCGCGACCTCATGCTGATGGCAGTCTTCCGCCCAATCCAGCGGTGTCAGCCCGGAGTTGTCAAGAGAATTGACATGCGCCCGCTTTTCGAGAAGGAGCGTAGCGGTTCCTGCAGCGCCTGTCTGCGCCGCCAGATGAAGGGGGCCGGCGCCGCGTGCCTCTTTCGCATCCAGCCTGGCGCCCCGCTCAATCAGCGCTTGCGCCGCGTCGGTGTAATTCCCCCGGGCCGCCAGGTGCAGTGCAGTCCTGCCGTCAGCGTCCTTTGCCTCCAGAGCAACTCCGCCGGCCGCAAGCACGCCTATCATTTCCTTTCTGTTATTTGCCGCCGCGCTGTGCAGCGGCGTCAAGCCGGACGAGTCTGCGGCGCCGGGGTTAGCTCCGGCCGCAAGCAGCATCCGGGCAATCTCGGCGTTGCCCTGCGCTGCCGCCACATGGAGCGGTGCAGTCCCGTCCTCGTCCCGCACGTCAACTCCCGCGCCACATGCCACGAGGGCTTTCACCACTTGCGGCTTCTTGCACGAGACAGCCACGTGAAGAGGCGTTCTCCCGTGGCCGCCCTTCGTGTTGACATCGGCGCCTTTCTCGACGAGAAGCCTCACAATGCTCTCGTGCCCGTTCTCGGCTGCCTCATGCAGCGCCGTATCACCCCACAGGCCTGTCCCGCCGATAGGCGCGCCCTGCGTGAGCAGGAACTGCGCAATCTCCTTCTGCCCGTATTTGGCAGCCATGAGAAGCGCCCCGTCGCCGAGGCGCACTTCCCCGCCGGGGTCTGCGTGCTGCTCAAAGAGCGCCTTGACCCTGGCAAGGTTGCCCTCCTCGATTGGCTCGGCAAGCGCACGGGTCGCCTTCCCCGATTTGGCGCCGTGCTTGAGCAGCAGTTGTACAATCTGCTCGTACTTGCCCTCGAGAGCCAGGTCGAGTGGCCCTGTCTCACCGTAGTCTGTCTGCGCGTTGACATCGGCGCCCCTGGCAATCAGAACCTGCACCGACGCCGCGCGGCGGTTCGAGACAGCGACGTGAAGTGGAGTGAGCCCTTTCTCGTTGCGGCAGTCTGCGCTTGCGCCTTTCTCCAGCAGCTTGACAAGCTTCTCGGCATTGCCGTCTTTTGCGGCAAAGAAGAGGGCTGCCATTGCCGGGTTTTTTGACTTGGCGCCATGGTCGCGCAGGAACTCAGCCGTTTCCCAGTTGCCGTTGTCCAATGCTGCATCGAGTGGTGTCCTGCCCCGCGAGTCCTTCGCATTTATGCTGGCGCCCCTTTTCAGAAGATATTCGGCGGAGTCTTTCGAGACAGCCCTGTGAAGCGGCGTGTCTGTGTAGCGCTCTACCTGCGCATTGACATCCGCGCTCTTGGCGATGAGAAGTTTCACTATCTCGTCGTGTTCGCAGTAGAGCGCTTGGTGAAGCGGTGTCCAGCCGTCGCTGTCCGCTTTGTTCGGGTTGGCGCCAATCGCCAACAAGAGCCTAACCTTCTCCAAGCTGCCTTCCTGCACTGCGGAGGACAGAAGCGTTGCGGAACCGTAGCCGGGCACACTGTCTTGCAGTTTGTTGACATCCGCTCCCGAGGCGATGAGGACCTCGGCGACATCTCTGTAGCCGAGCTCCACCGCGACCTCGAGCGGCGAGTCATCCCATAGTTCGCCCTTCACATCCGCACCTGCGGCAAGCAGCTTCTTTATCCGGGCGATGTCCCTGTCTCTCACCGCCTCGCAGAGCCCGTCATCGGACTCATCCGGTTTGGGTGCACTGGCGCCACGCTTCCTCAGCACAGCTGCAATCTCCTTCCGGTCGCACTTAAGCGCCAATTCCAGCGCAGTATGCCCATCCCCGTCCCTGGTATTTGCATCCGCGCCCTTCGACAGGAGAAGCTCGACAATATCCCTGTGCCCTTCGCGCACGGCGAAGTGAAGCGCGGTAGGGTTGCCCTCCTCGTCCGGGAAGAAGACTGGCAAGGGCAGCGTGGAATCGACCTGGGCTCCCCTGGCCAGGAGAAGCTCGACTACCGCCCTGTGCCCTTCACAAGCTGCCCGGTGGAGCGGTAGCGGCTCTTCGCTGGAAGTATCGGAGCGCGCCCCGCTGACATCAGCGCCGCCGTCGAGAAGCGCCCTGACAATATCCACGTGCCCCTTTTCCGCGGCAATGTGGAGCGGCGATATGACAAAATTCGCCACCCCATTCACATCAGCACCTTTTACGATAAGCTGCCTCGTCTTCAACAGGTCGCCCGCCCGCACCGCGTCCATGAGCGCGACGATTCCTTCCCTCCGCCCGGCGGCATGCTTCTCGAACAGCCGGCGGAACTCCTCGTAGTCCAGCCAACTGTAACGGTTCTCTTCCGGCAGCTTCCACATGGGGACACGGGCGTGCACGTCCCAGGCCAACATGTTGGCGCCTTTCGAGAGCAGGAGGTCTGCAACTTCGATGTCATTTCCCGCCAAGGCGCTGTGAAGCGGCGTTTCGCCGTTCTTGATGTTCCTCATGTCCACGCCTGCCCCACGCTCAAGAAGGAGCTTCGCTTCCTCAACGCGTCCCCAGAATGCGGCCCAGTGGAGCGCGGTCAGGCCATCACCGTCACCAACCCGGATGTCGGCACCGCCCTCAAGCAGGAGCTTCACCATGTCGGGATGCATCCAATAGACCGCCTCGTGAAGCGGTGTGAAGCCGTCTCTGTCTTTTGCATTGAGCTCGGCACCGGCGGAAATCAGCAGCCTGGTAATTTCCAGGTGCCCGTTCTGCGCGGCCAGGTGCAGCAAAGTCTCTTTATACTCGCCCACCTTGGTTGTGACGGGCGCGCCTGCCGAAACCAGTACTCTCAACGCAGCCGCATCACCCTTTCGGACCGCCTCCAGTAGGCTCTTTCCGTCAGGAGGTTTGGCAGTAGATTCGACTGTTGCCGCCGGGCCAGCACAGCCGGGCAAAAGCAACAGAAACCACAGGAAAAAAAGATATCTTCCCATACAGCAATAGACTACCTTTCCGGGCAGATATTCTATCCGATTACACCTATTCATTCTTGTTCTTCTCGTACCAGCTAATTCAGTTCTTTGCCAAGTTTAGCACCACGCTTACGGAGGAATTCTATCACTGCCTCTTCAGAGGTACTATCCAGAGGGGTCTTACCTTCCGAGTTTTTCGCGTTGATATCCGCACCGCGTGACAGCAGTAACTCTGCTATCTCTTTAGCATCAGAAGACCATACCACTAAGTGAAGCGCTGTGTTGTCGTCCTTGTCCTTCCTGTTTACGTCTGTTCCTCCCTCAACCAGTTGCCTTACTACGTCGCGGTGAGTTTTCTGACCGGTTCTGGCGAACCACTGTCCATCTATGACGGATATGCCTTCAGATACTCCGCTCATAGGAGAATATGCAGAAGCAAAATGTAGAGGCGTCCAGCCGATGCTTTTTTCACTCATGTTGACGTTAGCCCCGTTGGCAATAAGCAAAGCGACTACTTCCTTATGGCCTCTTGAGGCGGCATAGTGAAGCGGTGTCATGCCTTCCCAGTTCAGTTCAGACACTTGAGACAGAAAGGGATATCTAATAGTCATGGCGTTGGGACTCGCGCCTTTTGACAGTAATACCTCGGCAATCGCGCTGTAGTTCTCGCTACTCGCATAGTGAAGTGGAGTCCAGCCGAACACATCCTTCGCATTTGGATTCGCTCCCCTGTCAAGCAGTAATTCCACTACCCGTTTATACCCATAGCGTTTTTCACACAGGCATGGCAATTCGTCATCTTCATGGTGACAGGTGTTCGTATGTACTACGTAACCGGGATAGAGCAGATCATTCAGAAACTTGTCGCCCCGCATGGCAGCGTAGTGGAGTGGGGTCCGGTGGTAGAAATCGCTTGCGTTGACATCAACGCCTTTTTCGAGGAGTGCGGTTAACTTCACCATATCACCAGCCCTGGCAGCGTCAATAACTTTTGTTCCGAGCAACCTGCTTGGTTTACCGCCACGATCTTTAAGTAGTTCTGCAATCTCCTTCTTGCCTCCATCAACAGCCCAGTCAAACGGAGTGAGCCCAGTGCCGTCTTTCGCATTCACGACCGCACCACTCTTGAGTAAAAGCTCGACCATTTCTTTGTGGCCGTAGGATGCGGCGTAATGAAGAGGTTGAGCTCCATCTCGGTTCTCCGCTTCCGTATCTGCACCCATTTTAACCAGGATTTCAGCAGCCAGTACATTGTTACTCATAGCAATCCAGTGCAAAGGATTTCGGCCAACTTTGTCCTTGGCTTCGACATTGGCTTTCTTGTTTGCCAGCAGTTCTATAATCTCACCAGAATCATGGACTGCTGCAACGAGAAGAGGGGTTAAGCCATCTTCATCCGCCGCTTCAATGTTAGCACCTGCTTTGACCAGGATTTCAACGGCTTCCTTGTGGCCATTTCTTAC
>CAYWBA010000231.1:0-5332 GCA_964455955.1 uncultured Planctomycetota bacterium
GCCGCGGTCCGTGCGGTCGTGGAGGCTGCGGGAATAAAGAACATTTTGACGAAGACTTTCGGCTCGACCAACCCGAAGAACGTGGTCAAGGCTACTGTGGCCGGTCTCAAGCAGCTCAAGACCAAGGAGGCGGCGGGAGAGCTTAGAGGAGTAACGATAGCATGACCCTTGATGAGCTTCTTAAAGATGTAACGAAGCACGAAAGGCGCAAGAGGGTCGGCAGGGGCCGGGGCTCCGGCTCCGGCAAGACCTGCGGCCGCGGGCACAAGGGCTACAGGTCACGCGCCGGCTCCGGCGGCAGAGGCCTGAACGAAGGCGGGCAGATGCCGCTTTTCAGGCGCATTCCCAAGCGCGGTTTCAACAACAAGTGGCGCAAGGAGTACTCTATAATCAACGTGGCCGACCTCAACCGGTTTGAGGATGGCGATGTTGTAACGCCCGGGAGGCTTGTTGAACTCGGGGTTGTCAGGAAGAAGAGAGCCGGTATCAAGGTGCTTGGCAACGGCAAACTCCAGCGCAAGCTCACCGTAAGTGCACACAAGTTTTCCGCCGCTGCGGTGGAGAAGATTAGCGCCGCCGGGGGGACAACCAAGGTTCTTACCAGTTAATGCCGGCGAAGCGGGGGATTGGGGACAAATGCTCAGCACGTTAAGAAACATTACCCGCGTACCCGAGCTGAGAAAGCGGCTGCTAATAACCCTCGGTTTGCTCCTGGTGTACCGAATCGGTTCGTTTGTCACCCTGCCGGGCGTGAATACAAACGTGCTCGAGGAGGTAAGCAAGCAAACAGGCGGCGGGATATTCGACTACATAGGCATGCTGACCGGGGGCAGGCTGCAGGACTGCACGCTTTTCGGCCTGGGCATCATGCCCTATATCTCCGCGTCTATTATTTTCCAGCTCCTTATCAAGGTTATTCCCTCGCTTGAAGCCCTTTCCAAAGAAGGTCCCTCCGGCTACCGGAAGATCAGGCAGTACGAACGGTACACAACCGTCATGATATGCCTGGTACAGGCGTCTTTCATAACAGCCTGGATAGCCGGTCAGAGGGTCGCCTCGCCCGGAGGTGAAACACTGTGGCTTGTGCCTTTGTCAACGTTCGGGTGGAAGGTGCAGACGATTGTCGCACTTGCCGCAGGCACGATATTCCTCATGTGGCTGGGCGAGCAGATAACGGAGTTCGGCATAAGCAACGGTATCTCTCTTATCATTATGACCGGCATTATCGGCCGCCTGCCGGGGGCGATGAACATGTTCAGAATATCAATAAAAGGGGCTATTGAGCACCAGGAGAATGTCGCGGGCGAGATTGCCAAGCTCGTCATCTTTGCCGCGCTGTTTGTAGGGGTTGTAGCTGCGGTAGTTATGATAACACAGGGGCAGAGGCGCATCCCGGTCCAGCAGCAGAAGCAGGCGCGCGGGCGGCGCATATACGGCGGCCAGAAGTACTATATGCCGCTTCGCGTCAACCAGGGCGGTGTAATGCCTGTTATCTTCGCGCAGTCGCTGCTGATGCTTCCCGTGGCGTTTCTCGGGTCAATAAGCGGCCTTGGGGTAATCCGCGACATTTTCAGCCCCGGCCGCTTCTGGTACATCTTCGTCTACTGCACGATGATTGTCTTCTTCGAGTATTTCTGGACAGCGCTCACCTTCAACCCTACGGAGATGGCCACGCAACTGAAGGAGCGGGGCAATTTCATACCCGGGGTCAGGCCGGGCAGGCGCACTGCGGAGTACCTCGAAAGAATCACGAACCGCGTCGCGCTCGCCGGAGGTACTTTCCTTTGCTTTATCGCAATATTCCCGCAGATAGTCTCATCCTTTGTCGGCATTCCGTACATGATTAGTGCGTTTCTGGGTGGCACCGGCATACTTATTGTCGTCGGTGTGGCTCTGGAACTTGTCCAGAGAATAGAGTCGCACCTCCTGATGCGGCATTATGAAGGCTTCATGCGCAAACCTCAGCGCGGTCGTTGAGATGCGTTGTATCTACACTATTGAAGCACAGGCTTGGTCTGAGGTTAGAGGGATGCACCGTGAGACTGGTTTTTTTGGGCACGCCGGGCGCAGGTAAAGGGACACAGGCTGCACAGTTGAAACAGCAGTTGACTGTCCCGCATATCTCAACAGGCGATATGCTTCGTGAGATGGTGAAGGAAGACTCCCCTCTGGCACAGGAACTGAGAAGCTACATAGAGTCGGGCAGGCTTGTTCCTGACGACAAGATGAATGAGGCAGTCAAACAACGCCTCGGGAGGCCGGATGCTGCTGAAGGCTTCATACTCGACGGCTATCCGCGCACAGTGGTGCAGGCTGAAGCACTCAGGGAGAATCTTTCTGGGAAAGGGCAGGCCCTTGACGCGGTGGTCTTTTTCAATCTGCCCCGGGATGTGGCGGTAGAGAGGCTCTCCGGCCGCAGAACCTGCAGGCAGTGCGGACAGAACTGGCACGTCAGGTTCACTCCTACCCGGAAAGAAGGGGTCTGCGATAAGTGTGGTGGTGAACTTTACCAGCGCGATGATGACAAGGCGGAGGTCATAGAAAAGCGGTTCGAGGTATTCCAGGAAAAAACCGCCGGTTTGATTGACTATTACAGGAATGCAGGTCTGCTCAGAGAAATTGATGCGACTCCAGGCCTGGACGAAATCCACTCCCGGCTGCTGGAGATTCTCAACATGACAAGCTGAGCTGTTGGAAGCAGGCATGAAATTCGGCCAGAAAATAATTTACAAGTCCCGCCGCGAGATAGAAAAGATGCGCAGAGCGGGGCGGGTAGTGGGACAGATACTCCAGTTGATGCGGGAACTTGCGAAAGCGGGGGTCTCGACGGAGGAACTGAACCGGGCAGCGGGGGAAAGAGGCGCGCAACTGGGAGCCGAGATGGCGTTTCTCAATTACCAGGTCGATGGTATAAGCTATCCCTTCCCGGGCAATATCTGCGCCTCGATTGATGAGGAAGTGGTCCACGGAATACCGGGCAAGCGCAGGCTTGAAGAAGGAGAAATAATCTCTATTGATGTGGGCAGCAGGCTCGACGGATACTATGGTGATGCAGCCATCACTTTGGCGATAGGCGAAATAAGCGACGAAAAACAACGTCTAATTGATGTAACAAGGGGAGCTCTGGAAGCTGCCATTGCGGCGGCAAGGCCGGGTGGCCGGCTTTCGGATATCTCACGCGCCGTGCAGAAGTATGTGGAAGCAGGCGGGTTTTCCGTTGTCAGGGACTATGTGGGACACGGTGTCGGGCAGAGCCTGCACGAGTATCCGCAGGTGCCGAACTTTGTTATGCCCAGTCTGTTCTCTTTTGATACTGCGCTCAAGCCGGGTATGACCCTGGCAATTGAGCCGATGGTGAACGCAGGGACGCACCAGGTTAAAAAACTCCCGAACGAGTGGACGGTGGTCACGCGCGACCGCAAACCCTCCGCCCACTTTGAGCATTCTATAGCTATCACGGAGGATGGGGTTGAAATCCTAACTCTTCCTTGACTCAGGTTATTGTTTAAGGGAGAATTATGGCTAAGGAAGAAGCAATAAGGGTAGAAGGTACGGTCAAGGAGGCGTTGCCCAACGCCATGTTTTGCGTTGTGCTTCAGGATGGGCACGAGGTCCTGGCACATGTCTCCGGCAAAATGCGTATGCACTTTATCCGCATACTGCCGGGGGACAAGGTTACGCTTGAGATTTCGCCCTATGACCTTGACAAGGGAAGAATTGTGTACCGCGATTAAACTGCCGGCAGAGTAGTTTATATACACAGGCCGCTCTGTCAGGTTGAGGGATTGTGCGCGCAGGAGAAGTACTTATGAAGGTGAAAGCATCTGTCAAGAGAATTTGTGAAAACTGCAAGATAATCCGCCGCAAGGGTGTGGTTCGTGTTATCTGCTCTAACCCCCGCCACAAGCAGCGTCAGGGTTAGTTCCGTCCCACGGCGTTGCCCTGTCTGGCACTGGCACGAAGGGAATTTTTGAAAAAATTTCGTGACAAATCTATAGCCTGCGCGTCATTCTATATGTAAAAATGCGTTTTTTACGAGAGAATAGTTCCGTGCGGGAGGTGTTTGATGCGAATAACGTATTTTCTGGCGGTCTTTCTGCCGGCTGTCTTCGTGAGCACCGGTATTTCATACCTGGTATGGAGCCAACCCCAACCCGGTGAGAGCGGCCCCGCAACAGCCGGGGAACTGAGCGAGCTGCAAAACAGGGTAGCTGCCCTCGAGACGCACCTTTCATCTCTCCCGGCAGGCTCCGGCCAGGAAGGTCTCCCCCTCGAAGACCTTGAAATAATTCTTTCCCGCCTGGACGCACTTGACCAAAAGGTCAAGCTGCTTTCCGTTGGGCGCTCCGTATCTGGCGAAGGTGCGCCTGTCGCTGAGGTTGAGGACCTGCTTGCGAAAGCGGCTGAGGAAAAAGCACGCCAGGTCTACAAAAACATGAAGGAGGAAGAACGCCGCCAGGCAGAAGCACAGATGCAGCAGCGCAGGGAAGAGTGGCAAAAACAGATGGAAGATAGGGTAACAAACACCTACAAAGAGCATTTGGCTCTGCTTGTCAAAGAGCTTTCCCTGACCCCGAACCAAGAGGCTGCGGTTGCCGAAGCTATTGATGTCCGCAAGGAAGCTACCCTTAAGCGATTCCAGCGCCGCCGGCAACGGCCCCCCCGGTCGCAGGAGCAAAGGGGAGAAACAGAAGGGCCATCCCGGGAGGAGATTGGAAACAAGTTTGAAGAATCAATGAAACAAATACTCGACGCCCAGCAGTACAAGACATACAAGGAAAAGGGGCTCGACAACGTCGACCGCGGCCGCGGCCGTCCATGGGGCCGCCGCCGGTAATACGCATCGCAGCAACTCTGCCCGCTTCGTTCCCCGAAGAGACTATCGAAAACGCAGAGCGAGTTTCTGCCACTTCATAAGCGCCTCGGGCTGTTTTTCCGGCTCAATGTCCGGGTCGAAACCAAAATCATCGTGCTCCAGGTTGTATAACTGGTCAAGCGCTTCATGTCTTACTTCAGGTTCAGGGTCCTGGAGTGCTGAAACAAGGTATGGAACAGATGCCTTGTTCTGGAGCTTGCCGAGAGCAAAACAGAAGTTCTTTCGTACAAAAGCATCCGGGCTCATAATCTCGCCGGCAAGCCTGGAGGCGGCATACTGCCCATCTCTCTTGGCGAGCGTTTCACTTGCGTCTGCGACCGCCTCGAAATCCCCTGGCCGAAGCTCGCCACGCTCGCGGCAAAACCTTATTACCCAGCCAAGGACTTCATCAAAGCCTGCATTGCCTAATTTGAGCGCAGCTCTGAGGGCACGGTTCCTTATCGGCCTGGGTTCGCC
>CAYWBA010000232.1:0-5320 GCA_964455955.1 uncultured Planctomycetota bacterium
CCAGGTAGAAGTATTGTGCCGAAAAGGTCTATGTGAGGTATGGGGTTAAGCGTTATGCGGCCGGAGAGCTTGGCTGTATCATCCCCGGACCAGAGCGCAGCTACCCCATGCCCTATCTCATGCAAAATGATGGAGTAAATAATAATAGCAATGTAAACTACGTAGAAATAGACATTTTCCATCTCGGAACACCCACAACATCTTGTTAAAGACGTGGTATGTTACGTAAAGGGCGGCTCGTTGTCAAGCGAAATGGACTGGCGCGCGCCCATGCACAGCGCTTCCCACTCTACTCCAAAAATATCCTTGACTCCGGAGGGTAAAGTTATCTATAATAGTTCCTGCATGGAGCGAAGCTTTGTTAAAGGAGCGTCTCATGGCCGAGAAAGAATCAGGAAAGACCTCAAAGAAGAAGTCGGGCAGGATTTCGGGGAAGAAGAAATCAGGCAGGCGCCCCTCAGCACGCAAGAGGGAGTATGCCCGCGTAGTAGTTCCCTTGAGCCGGGCACCTCTCAAGATTATCTGCAGCGAGTGTTACGAAGAATTCACCCTGGACCCCAAAGAAGACCTTGAGACCATTGTATGCCCCGAGTGCGACCACGGGGCAAGCGCGCCCAGCGAAGAGTTTCTGCGCAAGTGGACCAAAGCCAAGAAGGTGGCAAGGAAAAAGCTTATCGTGGCATTCGTGGCCTTTGGCCTTTTATTCATTCTCGGGCTGGTTTGGATGCTTCTCCAGGTAAACCCGGGTAATTTTGTGGATAACGATGGCATGAACTACTCCTTCTTCGGCGCTGTGATTCTCCTGACAGGTATTTTCCTGTACTTCGGCGGTACCTACGAGGCAAGCCGTGTCGAAGCTTACTTTTAGGAAAAATCCGCCCGTCTGAGGTGACCTATGGAAGACAGCAAGAAGATAACTGTCGAAGAGGCTTTGCGCCGTGTTCAGACGCTCAAGAAGGACACGAAATACATCAACAGTCTCGAGGAGAAATGGCGCGACCAGCAGAGGCGGTTCCCCATTATTTACGAAGGCATAAAACTGCAGGCCGAATCCTTCAAATCGCGAATAGACAAGCTCAGGACCATCAAAGTCGAAACCACAATCGAAGAAATTGACAGGCTGACACAGCGGGTTGCCGCCGGCAAACAGTAGTTTTTCCGTAAGAGTCTATCTCAAAACCTCGCGTGGCCGCGTTGCGAGCGCCAGGGGACTGGATACAAGGAGCAACGACGAAATCGTATCAGGTAGATACCTGCAGGAGGTGCGACGCGGTAGACAGGCCCCTGCCGCCGCAACCCGCAAGGGCTGGGCCGATGAGCGTCGCATCGCCGCGTCACTCGTCCTGCGGGTGTCTCTGGCCACGACTTCGTCCTCGTTCCTTGCGCTGCTTGCTCCTGGGCTCAGCGCGACAGCGTGAGGTTTTGAGATAGACTCTAAACACCCGGCAAGGCCGAATGGTCGCCTGGAACCGAGTAGTGTTAATAAAACGCGCCCCTGCATTTTGAACCTTATCGCAGGCGTATTTACCTCTGACTGGGACCGGTGGTGTCACCGCAATTACTGAAAACAGACAAGCCGGCAAGTTCTGGACACAGCGGCGCTGGCAGCGTTATAGGCGGGTACAGTGTCCTCGCGCGAATAGGCCGTGGGGGAATGGGGGCGGTTTTCAAAGCAATCCAGCTCTCCATGAACCGCCTGGTCGCTCTTAAGATTCTCCCCCTTTCACTCGCCAAGGACCGCTCATACATCAAACGCTTTCTGCGCGAAGCACGCAGCGCAGCACAGATGAACCACCCCAACCTCACCCGTGTTTACGACGTCGGCTCGTACCGGGGGGTGTTTTATTTCTCCATGGAGTTCGTCGAAGGCCAAAACCTGCTTGACCTTATCAAATCCGAAGGCAATATCAAACCCGAGACCGCAACAGACATAATCCTTCAGGCCGCCCGCGGTCTCGACCATGCACACTCCCACTCAATAGTACACCGCGACATCAAGCCGGAAAATATCATGGTCGCCTCTGAGGGCACTGTGAAGGTGACCGACATGGGCCTGGCCAAACGCATGGACTCCTCTGACCATGACATCACGGTCACCGGCCAGGTAATCGGCACCCCCTGTTACATGTCGCCTGAACAGATAACAAATCCAAAGGCTGTTGACCCGCGCTCCGATATATATTCACTCGGCGCTACGCTTTTCCACATGGTAACGGGACGGCGGCCTTTCCGGGGCGAAACCTCCGCACAGACCATGCTCAAAGTTGTAGGCGAGGAACCCGACTGGCCCCGCGGCGGTGAAATCCCCATCCCTATGCGCAGAATCATCAAGAAAATGATGGCCAAGGACCCCGCCCGAAGGCATCAGAACATTGAACAGGTCATCCGCGACCTCTTGTATCTCAAGGAAAGAGTCTTCTCCCCTCACCGCTCGCGCAGGAGCCCGCTTCTGCGCGCCTACAGCTCCGCCCGCTTCAACCTCCCTTCCAGCCATGCAGCTCTCATACCAGACACCCCTTCCCGCAGGCTCCCGCTGGTGCTCGCAGTCGCCTCGCTGCTTGTCGTCCTTGCAGCCGTACTCCTGTCCTCTTCTTCCGGCCAGAGTGCCGAAGGCCCGCAAAATCAAGAATTCCTCCAGCCGGAACCCGCGCCGCTCGAGCGGCCTGAGCCCGGCCTCTCCTTCTCAAAATACTTCAAACGCGCAATGGAACTTGCCGACAAGGAGCGGTGGGAAAACGCCTTGCTCTACTTCGACGCTGCAACAACATCAAACCCGTTAAGTTTCGACGCGTGGAACAACCGTGGCACCTGCCTCTGGCATCTCGGCCGCTTCGAAGAAGGTATAGAATCTTTCAAAAAGGCGATTGACATTAACGCGGACGTACCCGACTTCCACATAAACCTCGGCCTGGCGCTTCTGGAACTTGGAAGGCCCCGCGAGGCGCTCAACGAGTTTGAAGCCGCAATAAGCCTTGACCCCGAATCCCGCAACGGCTGGGACGGCAAGAGCAAAGCGCTCAACGAGCTTGAGCTCTTCAAAGAAGCCGGCGAAGCCGCCTGGAAAGCAAGACAGCTAAAAGCAAAGTAAAGCCCTCCCCTTCGCGCTCTTAAAGTTCTCAGCTTTACCTTGCTTCCCATGGCAGTGCGATATTTTTCAGCAAGACAGGAAAGATATGCTTGACATCAGTCACAAAATCAGATATATTGCATTAATGGTACAGGGAAGTGTCTTTACTTTTCCCGCGAGGCATCTTCTCTTAACAGGCAAGTGGCGGGAAGTGACTGGGGCTGTCTTCAAGATGCAGCCCAAAATGGAGGAACGTAGGTGGCAACGGGTACTGTTAAGTGGTTCAGCGATGATAAGGGCTTTGGATTCATAGTCCCAGACGACGGCGGTAGGGATATATTTGTCCATCGCTCAAATGTGCAGGAAGCAGGCCAAACCCTCAGAGAAGGCCAGAAAGTTGAATTCGAGATAGGCGAAGGCCGCAAAGGGCCTGAGGCAACCAGTGTGCGCTCCGCCGGCTCTGCCCCGGCAGAAAGCCCAGAGGAAAGCCCAGAGGAAAGCCCGGAGGAAAGCCCGGAGGAAAGCCCGGAGGAAAGCCCGGAGGAAGGCCCAGAGGAAGGCCTAGAGGAAGACATAGAGGAAGAAGGCCCGGCAGAAGGTAACGAATAGCAAATCTCAAGGGCCCCTGCGAAAGTTGGGGCCCTTCCTCTTTAAGCACAGCAGCTAATTCCCCCGTGCCAGCACGATTTTTCTGTTTCTGCAGGTCCCGCAGTTGAAACAACTCTGGCTTGGTCAACCTTTCCCGTGTTTTCCAAACGCCGCGAAGCAGAAATGATAGGTGTGAGAAACGAAAAAGTGCCCTGGCTAACCTGAACTCTTCAACGAATCCGCTCTGCCACCTTCCTCCTCCGGCAATTGTATGAACTGCACGAACAGCTCCCTGGCATAACGCTTGGCGAACTGCTCCATGCGGACAAGGAAAAGAGCTGTGGCAGCAAGAGCAATTGTCGGGACGTTCCAGGAAAACGGTATCTCGATACTCAGAATCGTCCCAATCAGGACCACCACTGCCGTCAAGAGTGTAAGTATGAGGCCCGCCGCCGAGGTACCTCTACTGAGAAGAAGGTTCCAGGTGTAAACATCCAGCCGCGCCGCCCTGCCTGCGGCGGAAACCGCTGCATACATCTGCTGAATTATGCTGTGCCAGGACTCCCCCCCTATTTCCCTGACACCCCCGGTCGCTTTCATACCGAGCTTTGCGCCCCATTTAACTTCGAGCGCTTTAACCTGGCTTTCTGAGAGCAGAGCAACTTGCCCGGTTCGAACCCAGTCAGTGGGAAAGCCTTTCCGTAGTTTCCACCAGAAAACTCCCATGACTTCACCAAAAGCCTGGACCATGTGTCCCACGACGAACGCAAGAATCAGGAACACGCCCACCGTCGCGACTGTTACCGTTTCGCCCCCCAACTTATCACCCAGGCCAGGGTATACCACCGAGACGCCGAGAACAACCATGCTGCCAGGAACTACAAAATTGATAAATTCACCAAAGGTAAACCCTCTCATCGCTCCTACCTCTCAAATTCTGCAAAGACTAACAAACGGGAAACAATATGAAGCCACACTGTAGGCGAAATTCAACTCCACTTAATACTATCTCATTTCTGTCAAAATTCAAGCACAAACTTCCTTTTCATCAGCAAAGAGCGGAATTCTACAGAAAGTTTTGACGGAATGGGAGATTTTCCCACCCTCTGCGGCGGGCTATTCCCCCTGATATGGAATAGTATCTGTCTCGGTTACCCTGGCCCAGATGCCGATTGCAGGCCCGACCAATATGTAAAACCCCCAGCAACCAATCCAGAAAATGTGCAGCGGCACCAAACCCGCTGCAAAACCAATAAGTGAAAGCACAATTGACCCCAACCCGTAAAGCAATATGCAGGCAAGATGGTTGAGCTGCCGCCTGACTATCGCATACGAGCACGCAGTCCCGTATGCAGCCATGATAATTATGAAAACCGGGTTGCCGAAACTGTTTATCGCGCCGAGGATAACTGCGGCCACGCCCCCGAAGACTGTTCCTTTCAGGATTTTTTTCTTCATCCTCTCCTGGTACCGCGCAGCTTCCACTTCCTGCTGCCGCTCCTTCTGGCGAATTTCATCTTTAATCTTCTGCGGCAGCCGGTCAAATGCAGAACCTTCAGGATAACTCCCCTGCCCGTTATCCCTCATTGAATCCACCCCTGCGCGTCAACCAAACAGCAATTTCTCCCCGGGTGTGAAACCCGGGGCTTGTTATGACTGGTCCGG
>CAYWBA010000233.1:0-3719 GCA_964455955.1 uncultured Planctomycetota bacterium
GATGGAAAAGTATGGCAGCGCAGTCCAGTTCAGAATCAGCCTTTCAACAGTAATCCACAAGCAGAAGCAGGGCAAGTCTGTCTACACAACTGACAAAGCAGGATATGGAGTTATTATTACTCGCAAAAGGCCTGAAATACATCGTTTTGTCGATGACAGCGGAACTTTGCGATATGCTCGAATGGGCGCTGAGCAAAACCTCCTGGATACCATAAAGGTTCAGGCGGATGGGAAAAAGTTAAGACTCTACGTGCCTGAAAAATGGATTGACAGTTCCGCTACCTGGAACTGGGTCGTCAGCTCGTATTTTGTACCACCTCCCGCAAAGCCGCTACCAACAAGTATTGCTCACCTGTTCTACATGCCTCGAGTGGACATGGCATGCCCTCTTAGCCTTGGCACAGTCTGGGGTCCAGGGACGCTCTGGATAGAGAAAAAGATTAAAGATAAGTCACAAAAATTACAGTACCGCTGGTAATGTAGCGGATTTCCTCAGGAATAACGCAGCGCATTGGCCGAGCCAAACCGGAATTCGGAACTATCAAAGCTAACAAGGGAAATAGTCCCTACTGCCGACCTGGCTGACTTGCCCAGAAAGAGAGAGGAGATTTTCGAGATAACAACTTCCGCACTCCCTGATGGAACCCAGAATGTGCCGTACACAGAAACAACGTTGGAAACTAACGAGCAAATCCAACAAGAGGAAGGCGCGTTCCAATGGGACAAGATACAAGGCACATTGCCTCCTGGACTGACACTGAGTACAGCAGGGGTCATCTCGGGTACACCTACTGAAATCGGCTTATTTGAATTTACTGTCCAGGTTGTTTATGATAGCATGACCAAGACCAAAGAATTAAGCATCACGATTTATGAGTAATACTAAGAATCACAGGTAGAGATATGTGGTGATCTCTTTTGTCATGCTATAACGTCAGGCATGAAAGGAGTAAAACTTGAAAAGATATGGACCTGTTGTCTTTCTAATCGTTATTGCTGTATGCGCAGGATGCCGCGGCGCGCCGCCGAAGCTGCTGCATGAAGTGGTTTGGCTGCCACCGGCTAATTTGTTTGCTCTTGACTATTTTCTTATTGGGGACAAGAAAGATGATCCCGACAGGCTCCTCAGCAATCACTTCGGCGTTACTGTCACACATTATGGCAACATCTATGATGGGCTCAAACCCTTGAGAGTTGCATTGCTGCTTAAGGGGGAAGAATTCATTTTTGAGATTCAGACAGACGGCGATATTGAGCTGGCAAAGAAAGGGTATGGAAAGAGGATGCAATTCCGCATTACCTTCTTCAGCCCGCGGCCCCTTCGTGACTTTCGCATAATTACGACCGGCTCTATGGAAGAAGCATTGCTCCTTTCCGGCGATGTAGGTGATGTCAAGGTTCTGCTTGATCAGAATGGCAAGGCAATATCAGCCAGGCAGGAATCGCACTACAGGGTTGAAGCAAGGCTCAGGCTTGAAATTGACAGGGACAAGCTAAGGATTTATGTGCCTGAAGAAGCAATACCGCAAAGCGCAAGACACTGCTGGTCGCCAGATAAAGCTGCTTTCGAGTGGGATCTAAGAGTAGGCCTTGCGCTTGAGCCGCTTGACCCCATCCCAACCAACGTGCCCGGCCTCTATTTCGTGCCTGGAGTTTACCGCATATGGTATCCAAAAGACCGTTGTTCGTATGAAAGGTTTCCCCCGCTGTGGTCCGTCGTCCGTGCATCAGACGCTTCGAAAAAGGAGCCAGAAGACAAAACAGATTCCGCCGAGGACAAACGCAAGCAGTAGCCGGGAATTTGCGACACTGTTAGTATTCAGCCTGATTTCGCCATGAAATGCTTGTCCTATTTGAATTTCAACACACCGTGTCCCTACATCCCCTGCTTGATGCGAGATGTGCGAATTGAATCTCGAAGAATTTTCGAAAATCTTTCGGATTCAGTGCAAGAATGGGTACGGTTTTACGTCTATGTTAGTGAGTAACCAGCAACCAGTAGCGAGTAACCAGTAATGAGGGGAAAAAGAGCAGTAGAACAGGAGAACAGTAGAGCTGCGGGCAAGGCCCGCCTCCGTGTCCTCTGCGCGCTCTGCGGTGAGAGAGTCCCTTGTTGAAAGTTGTTTTTGAGGTGGTTTGTAAAGTGCCAGAATTTACTATAACTTATTGCAGGACAAGATGTTACACTTGCCCACACTTCGCGTTTCGACGCAACCTGCTTATATAGCAAGAGGTTATGTCCATCCTCAACTCGCGCTATCCCACCCTTATGTAACGGAGACCCCCGCGAAATCTGTAAACAGGCGTCGTAAGTCCTTGGTATATAAGGAACTCTATTTACAGACGGCTTTCACAGATGGTTGGCGCAGTTGGGTGGGGTTGCGATGGTACTTAATGCGACTCCGAAGTGCGGAATCGGCTTTCAAAAGGACGATTAGCCTTGCTTATTTGCAGAACTGCTCTAAAAACAGCGAAAAATTTACAAATACCTTTCCCGTTTTTGGACATCGCCTCGTCGTAACCTGCTTTGCTGGCAGTGAGTTACAATTTCCCCATACCACTCAACTGGAATTGACATTTGTAAATTTCGCACATTTGTTTGAGACCGGGCTACTTCTTGAGACTGTTGTACTGGAGTTCGGAGAGCTTGAAGAACTCTACCGGGCTTTGCCCCTCGGTGCGGTAGCCGAGAATGTTCCATTCGCCTTTCGTCTTGTAGAAATCGAACTGCCAGCAGGAGAGGGTTGTCTCTCGCAGGTCGGCATAGTAGAAGACGTAGTAGTCGGTAACGTTGCTTATAGAGTCGTGGCGGACGTACTTGACGGCCCGTGTCCTGCCGAGAGCATCCTCCTTGAGCTTCATTGTACCGGCAATGGCATCCGTGCACTGCAGGGCAGGGGAGCAATGCCTGGAAAAGACTTTCTTGAACCCCTCGATGTCTCCTTTGGTGAGCGGCTTGAAAATCTTGCGCACGATACTGTCAATTCTCTCGAAGTCGTTCTGGGAAATGTCGGCGTAGCTGGGCGGCTGTTGCGCCAGTCCGGGCTGGCCTTGCACCAGCAGGAATGCGACTGCAACAATGCCTGCGCCGAGAACTGCTCCTGCAAAACTTCTCATACTATCCCCCTCCAAAGAGTAAGCCTGATATGTTGCTGCAAGTTCCCTTTGCATCTTAGACGTTCGGGCAGGGCCGCGGGTTTTGGCCAATTTGCGGAAATATTTTATTACTTTTCGTCAGAGTCTTCTTGTTTCCCGAGCCTCTCTATCTTCTTAATCTTGCTTTTGGGGATTGAGAAAAGGCTGCCGTCGTTTTTGAGGAAGCGCATCTCTTTTTCTCCCTCGTGTAGGATTTGTCCCTCCCAGATGCTGCCATCGTCAAGTGTAATACGGGCCCGGCGGGCATGGATTCTCTCTGCCATGGCCCGTTCAATATCGTCAAAGCGGGGCTCAAGCAGCTCGGCCAAAACCTCTGGTTTGGACCGCTCGATGAAGCTTTTCACCACATCAACCTGTTTCTCGCCGAGGAGGTCGGCCATTGCGTCCGGGTCGTACTCACGCCGCGCGAGCTCGCTTTTGACAAGGTCGCCGAGCCGCTTCGCAAGCAGGGAGCGGAGGCTGGCGACAGTCATATTGCTGACGCGTTTCTGGAATATGCTGTTAAGCTTTTCGCCGAGCCGGTTAACTATTCCCTTTTCATCCATCTTTCTGAAGGTTTGGGT
>CAYWBA010000233.1:3729-5240 GCA_964455955.1 uncultured Planctomycetota bacterium
GATAATTTCCTCAATAAGCTCAGGCGCAAGCTCGGCAAGCTCGTCCGGGTTCATGTCTTTTAGTCTCTCAGCGGTGACGGAACTCGCCTTTTCGCCAAGCTGCATGTATATGTCTACAGGTTCGAGCTTTGTTATAAGCTTTCTCAGCTCGGTGCGCCTCTCGGCCAGCGCGCCCGATTTGCCCCGGGTGATTGCGGGCCGCTTCAGGAGAGCCTCCAGCTCGAGGATGACGGCGGCTATTTCGCCCTCAGCGCTTTCAAACTCGTACTGGCGGGCCAGGCCCAGAGCTTGTTCAAAACTCTTGCGGGCTGACGCATACTTTTCCTCCTCAAACCGCATCATTCCCTGGAGTCGCAGCGAGCCCATCTCATTGCGAAGCTTGAGCATCCTGCGCGTGTTTGCAGAGTCCAAATACGCGAGCAGCAGGCCAACCGCCAGCGCCAGACAAACAATCACCAGGACAATCGCAAGCCAGCTCCGGGAGCCTCCGGGTGCGGGTGTCTCGGCGCCCTCAGGCTTCCCGGGCTGCTCCTTGCCGCCAGCGTCCTTGCCGCCAGCGCCCTTGCCGCCCTGCTCCGGTATGTGCATTTTGCCGAATCGAATAAAAGAACCTTTCTTGGCCATCTCCGCCTCCGATACAGAGTTACTTTTTGAGGTGCGCGATTTCCTTTGTTTTGAGCCCGCCGATAAACCCCTGGCCGGACACGGTAATAGAGACAAACTTGGGGTCGTTAATTATGTCGAGGTAGACCATGGTTACGTCAAACGGCCCGACCGCGTCTACTGCTGTTACGGGCGTGTAATACGATATGCTTGATGAAAAAAGGCCGCCTTTGACTTCGTTGCGCGGCCCTATTGCGATACGGGTCGTGTCAGGCCCTTTGGGGGTAATATGCAGCGTAAAATGGGTCTTGAACAAAAGCTTGACATAACCGTTCTTCTGCGGAATCACAAGCACAGCCTTTGCGCTCCCCCTGACCCGGCGAATCTGGAAGTATATGCGCCCGAAGCCGTCGCTCTCAATCAGCCTTATCCTCCTGACAAACGGCAGGGTCTGCTTAAGCACTCTGGGGTCGGTAATCATCTCGGTATAGACTTTCTCGAAATCGCCCCCCGAAATACCAACGTTGCCAAGCGATACGAGGGCATCGGCCACAAGCTTTATTCCTATGGACTTGTCCGGCGCTGCCACTATCTTGGCGCGCATCTCACTGAATATCTTGCGCACCTCGGCGTAGTCAAGAAACTTCTTCTTCCTGCTCCAGTTACCATCCTGGCCCTCATCCGCCGTCTCTATCAGGGAAGCCTTCAGGGCCGATTCCACAGGCACGAGCTCCTGGTAGGTCACGGAGGAGAAAAAGAAATGCACCCCCACCATGATTGTCACAACGAACTTCACCTGGATGCTCAAACCCAGAAACGCAAGCAAGATGAGAAGAACGCCGATACCGTTCAGAAAACCCCAGTGCCCCACCACCGGCAGGACGAGCAGAGTGGCGAAACTGCCGAAC
>CAYWBA010000234.1:0-5219 GCA_964455955.1 uncultured Planctomycetota bacterium
CTCCGACCTCGCCGGCACCCGCGGGGTTGCCGTTCTCATCAAGTATCTTCACCTGGTCCGTGCCACAGGACTCCCTGCCGATGGAGCCGAGCTTCGTAAGCTGCTCGTAGGGTTTAAGAACAGTCACAATGCCGGCTTCAGTAGAGCCGTATCCCTCGTAGAGCTCCACACCTTTGAAGAATTCCATTATGCCGAGCTTGAGCTCTTTCGGCCCCGGGGCGCTTGAACACAGCAGCTTCTTCATTGAAGAGACATCGTAGCTGGCGGCCTCTTTCTTCGGAACGTTGAGTATCAGATTGAAGTGGGTTGGAATAAGCGAGATGAAAGTGGCTTTCGACTTTTCAATAACCGCAAGCAACTCGACCGGGTCGAACCCGCGGGCCGGGTGCACGTAGACCGAGCCGCCAACATAGGTGAAAGCAAACGAGAAAAACGTGGAGTTGATATGGCAAAGCGGCATTACGTTGAGGCACACATCGCGCTCGCTGAAGCCGAAATCAACACCGTTAATCAGATAGAATGCTATGTAGGACTCGTGGGACCGCAGGACCCCTTTCGGCTTTCCCGTGGTGCCGGAAGTGTACAGAAGTATCCATAGGTCCTCAGGCGCAACACCGATACGGGACTCTTCCCCGGGATACATCTTGAGGAGTTTTTCATACTCAACGTACCCTTCGGCCTCCCCGCCCACGCTGATGTAGCGATTGACCTTCGGCAGTTCGGAGCGGACCGGGTCCACCACCGGGACAAACTCGTCATGGACAAAGAAAGCCTTGGAGTCTGCATCATCTGCAATGTACTGGACCTCGGCGCTTATCAGGCGGAAGTTAATCGGGTTCAGGACTATACCCGTCTTGGCGCAGGCCACGTAGAGCTCGCATATCTCGATACTGTTCTCAAGCAGGCAGGAGACCTTGTCGCCTTTTCCAAGCCCCATGTCAAGCAGCGCGTGGGCGAGCCTGTTTACCCTCGCGTTGCTTTCCGGGAATGTGTACCTGCGCGTTGCGTCGAAAAACGCGATATGGTTAGGGTACTTCCTCGCGTTGACGCGGAAAATCTCACCAAGGTTCAGCCACGGTGCGCCCATCTTCACTCCTGCAGTTTCTTTACCCTGTCCTGCCGCCTGCAAGGGGGTCAATTTTACCTTGCCGCCGGTTTTGCACAAGAGAAAATAACCTTTCATAAGACTATTTTGATTTCAACAAAACCTGCCGCCGTTTACAATAGCTTCCCTTGAAGAGGGAGCGAAGAACAAGAATGAAACCATCCTCGGGGGAAAGATACACCAGGGAACGCTCCGGCGGTTTTGTAATATACCGCATTGAAGAAGGGAGCCCGGTGTATCTCCTTTTGCGCAGTTCCTCCGACATGTACTGGGGTCTGCCCAAGGGCAAAGTTGACCCTGGCGAAACCGACCTGGATGCGGCCCGCAGGGAACTTCAAGAAGAATCAGGTATAACAGAGTTTGAGCATGAAAAAGCGTTTGAACACACTGTTACATACTGGTTTGCACGGGCAGGCAAGAAGGTTTACAAGACGGTGCACTACTTTCTCGCCCGCGCAGACTCGGCGCAGGTAAAGCTCTCCCGGGAGCACTCGGAGTCCGGCTGGTTCACGCTCAGGGAGGCGAGGGAAAAAACAGCTTTCGAAAACCTGCGCCGGACCCTTGAAGAAGCAGACAGGTTTATCTTACGGACTTAGCCGACTTTTTGCGGGACTTTTTCTTCTCCTCGGGAGCTTTCCCAGGCCCGGCGGCATCTTCGAGCTCTTCCCTTTTCACCGGCTCGAACCCGCACTTGGCCCGCAGGTCGTTAAGCAGCGTAAAAAGGTTGTCCCATAGCAGCGAATCGCGGTGCTTCAACAGGTGTGCCAAAAGGCTGTCGTGGAAAGCCTGCGCATCGCCTTCCTCTTCCCGGGCCACAGCCTGCCGAAGGTCCTCCAACTCCTGCGCCGTCCGGCGGATTCTCTTATTTGGAAGCTTGTCCACCCCGGCAAGTTTCTGCACAAATTCTTCGCGGTAGCTTATTCTTTCTCCAACCTCTTTGGATATTATGTCGAAAGACCCTTTTGCCTCGCGAACGTACCCCTGTTCCCTGCCTGTGCCGAGCGTGTATGAGAAGGCGTAGGAGCCGAGAGAGGCCCCTTTCCCCCCGCCCGGGAGTTCCTGGAAAAACTCGCCGCCGCCGCTTACGTCCGCAAGGTTGTTCTCTTCAAGGCGCAATTTATCGAAGCGCCAGTTGTACGTTGTAATAAAGGGGCCCATGTCAATTTCGCCCGACCACCTGTCACGGGTTCTCGCCGTGCCCTTGGGCAATGTCCTCACATAGTATGTTGAAACAATCATATCCCTCACCCGGCTAGCGTGGCAAAGGCCCGCTCTTACGCCAGCCTCCTCAAAGGTGAAAAACAGGTACCACGGAGGCGGGGTGCGCTTGGCGAAACCAGTTGCAAGCGAAGCTGTCCGGTCCTTCCCATCCACCGTTATCTGCTCGGGAACTATTTTCTTGCTGAGAAGCTCCATCACCATAGTGCGCCTTCCCGTCCTGGGGGCATGGTAGAAGTAGAAGTTCAGTTGCATGTGCTCGGTGTAGGTGTACCTGACCGGGACCCTGCGCCCACCCTTCTGGAGCAGGGTGAGGTTGTCTATCCCGGCCTGAACGTCATAGCGGATGACTTTGCCCTGGAGGAAGTGGTAGCGAAGCTCGGCCGGCCACCGGGCTGTCATAATGTCAAGCCCGTACACAAACATTATCCCGCAAAGAACGCCAATCGCCACCATTATCGTTTTCTTGTTATCCATTTTCCGGAAATCCCGACCAATATATCAGGGCACGAAAGTTTACAGGTCAGGCATTTTCACCTTCGTCTTTCAGGGACGCCAGTGGCAGTACGACCTGCAACCTGGTTCCTTCCGAAACTTTCGAGGTCAGCCTGAAAGAACCACCCGCTTCCGAAACTCTCCAGCGCATGCTTCTTATGCCCATGCAGTCAGACCGGCCGGCTATGTTTTCAACATCAAATCCAACACCATCGTCTGTCACGGAGAAAGTCACGTTGCCGTCGGTAACGCCCAGTCTCATAACCGCTTCCCTTGCGCCGGCGTGTTTTACCACATTGGTAAGCGCTTCCTGTGCGACCCTGTATATAAGAAGCGCCAGTTCGTCCGGCATCTGCAGCTCGGTCTCGGGCGCCACCACAAGGACTGCCGCATCGGTATTTGCCTCTAACTGGGCGGCAAGAGACCGGAGGGCTGCTCCAAGGCCAAGCTGGTCAAGAAGCGGCGGCCGGAGCCGCCGCGAGAGGTCGCGCGTCTTATCAAGAACGTTAGTAAGCACGGAGCTAACTTCCGAAAGCTCCCTGGTAAGCAATACCATGTTGTCAAAACGTGCGTCACGAAGCCTGTCAACTCTCATCTTTGCGGCGGTCAGCAGTTGTCCGATGCTGTCGTGAAGCTCGCTGGAAAGCTTTCGCCGCTCCTCTTCGTGCGCCTGTGCCACCGCCTTCTCGAGTTCCTTGCGCTCGGTGATGTCTGTTGTTATTCCAAGGATGGCTTTTTCTCCCTGATAGTTTATCAATTTTGTCGCATGTATCGCATTGACTCTCTTACCCTCCTTGGTGATAATACTGTATTCGTAAGGAAGAATAACCTCACCTTTCATATGCCTGTGAAAATTCGCCTTCACTAAGTCTCTGTCTTCTGGTGCAATCAAGGTCAAAAAATCAAAATCGGGTGAGTAGAACTCTTCCCTTTTATATCCCATTACCTTTTCACATTCTTTATTGGCGTAAACCACTCTACCCCTTTTATTGATATAAATCATGTTTGGCGACTCTTCTGCGAGGATTCTGAATTTCTCCTCGCTTTCTCGCAGCGCCTCTTCTGCCTTCTTGCGCTCGGTGATGTCTGTGAACATCCCATCAGCATACAGCACACCGTCTTTCTCATAGGTGGCTATTGCCCTGTCATGCAGCCAAATCCACGCCCCATCTTTCCTTTTTATCCTGTACTCAATATCAAACCGCGCGCCTTTTTCGAATAATGCTCTATACGCCTCTTTAACTCTCCCAACATCATCGGGATGGATTCTCCCAAACCAGACAGAATCTCCTCCTTCATAAACCTTTTCCGGAGAGTACCCATAAACATCCGCTACATTCGGACTGATGAACGCAGTATTACCTCCACTATCGGCCGTCCAAGTGACATCTGGAATGTTCGTGATTAGTGAACGGTATTTTTCTTCACTCCGCCTTAACGCTTGCTCTGCTTTCTTGCGCGCGGTGATATCTCTAAAGAAACCTATGTTATACTTCCTCCCATCTATTGAAACCTCGGCTGCATTGATGTCCGCGTATGCCATTATCCCGTCTTTTCTTAAACACGGAATATCCGGTGCTAATATTTTTTCTCTTCTTGCCTGAGCCTCAAATTCAGAAATTACATGGTCTAAAGAGTCTTTTGGATGAATATCATATACCCTCATATCTCTTAGTTCTTCTTTACTATACCCTAACATTCTGCATACAGCCGGGTTGGCGTATTTGAAACTCTTTGTTTGAATATCGGCTACAAGTATTCCATCAGGAGTTGATTCAAATAACGTCCGGTATCTTTTTTCGCTTTCTCGCAGCGCCTCTTCTGCCTTCTTGCGCCCTGTGATGTCTCTCAGGAAAACCACCTCTCCTATCACATTGCCCTCGTTATCTTTAATCCCTGCCGCAGAGTAGGATATAGGTATCGGTTTGCCATCCCTGCCAATAAGCTCAATCCCTGACCCGACTACGGCCTTGCCGGTTCTCAGGCGCTTTCTAGTTCTGTCCGCAATAATCTTCGTGGTCTCGGGGTCCATGACGGGAGGTGATAATTCTTCAACAGTCTTTCCAATGAAATCTCCTGGCTTGCGGCCCAGCCAGTTCAGAAAAGTTGGGTTTACATATGTATGCCTTCCCTGCCTGTCTAACAGTAATACGCCATCAGGAGCGCTTGCCAGGCTGCTCTCAAAATAAGACTGCGCGTTCTCAAGTTCTGCAATCCGCTGGCGGAGTCCGGACAGCTCTTTGGCGAGCTGCCGCTTTGTCTTGGCGCTGTCTTTCATACCGGCTCCTCTGGGCCTCCCTCAAAGTAGCCAATAGCCAAGTAGCCAATAGCCAGAGTTGGATTCCCCCTATTGCCTGATGCCTATTGGCTATTCCCTTCTTCATGCCTTCAAAAACGCTTA
>CAYWBA010000235.1:0-5206 GCA_964455955.1 uncultured Planctomycetota bacterium
AGCATCAGGCCTCAGGCGGTCTTTATCATCATAACAGGCTACGGCAGTATCGAAAGTGCTGTGAAGGCGCTGGAGCTGGGCGCCTTCGACTACATCACCAAGCCCTTTTCGACCCGGGAGATAAGTGAAGTAACCGCAAAAGCAATCCGGGAAAGAAACGCGCTGTCTGCTGAAGCGGTCATGGCCAAAGAAGTCATAGAGGTGGTAGAAGGATATAATATGCCGCTTTCACTCTACTATCATCCGGAACACAGTTGGGGCAGAGTAGAGGAAGATAGGACAGTTCGCGTCGGCGCTGATGACGTTTTTCAGAAAAGGGCTGGAGAGATAATTCACATCGACTTTCCTTTTGAAGGCGAAGATGTCGCGCGCGGAAAAGTGTGTGTGAGAGTGACCAATTCTGAGCGGAAGATTCACAAACTCGTCGCGCCTGTTAGCGGCAGGGTCGTCGATGTCAACTCCGCTCTTGTTTCGGACCATTCTCTCATCAAACACGACCCGTACGGAACGGGCTGGATGCTCCGAATTGTTCCACAGAATCTGAAATCTGATCTTGCTGTCCTTCTCTTCGGCAGACCATTGGTAGAGTGGTGGATGAAGCATGAAGCAAGCGATGAGAAGGAAAACAAGTACTTAATGAGTGGCGCACTTGACCCGAATTTCAAGAATGAGATTGCAGCCCAGCCCGGTGGCGAGAGTATTAAGGCCTGCTTTGCCTGCGGCTCTTGCAGCGCGTCCTGCCCTGTTGCCGAAATTGACGAAAGATACAATCCTCGACGGATAATCAGGATGGCCCTGCTTGGGATGAAGAACGAAGTGCTTACAAGTGATTTCGTCTGGCTTTGCGCATCCTGTTACAGTTGCCAGGAGCGTTGCCCGCAGGGAGTGAAGATAACTGACCTGATGGTCGCGCTGAAGAACTATGCTGCAAAAAGTGGTTATGTGCACCCCGGTATTGCTGCGCAAGCAGGGCCGATACGCAGGGACGGCCGTATCTACGCTATTGATGATTTCGACAACAAGAAGCGTGAGAAGTTGGGGTTGCCACCTGTTCAGTCAAGGTCTGAAAACGTTGAGAAAATTTTCCAGATTACCGGGAGCGACAAAATAGTCAAGGAAGGATAGTAACAGCATGAAGAATGAAAAGACTGGGGCGGTGCTGGTTGTGGGCGGCGGGATAGCCGGTATGCAGGCTTCACTTGACCTGGCGGAATCGGGCTATTATGTCTATCTGCTGGAGAAGTCGCCTTCTATCGGCGGCACAATGGCACAACTGGACAAGACATTTCCGACCCACGACTGCGCCATGTGAATGATTGCCCCCAAGCTTGTTGCCTCGGGCAGGCACAACAATATTGAGCTTATCACTTATGCTGACCTGGAGGAAGTTGGCGGGAAGGCAGGCAACTTCAAGGTCAAGATACTCAGACACCCAAGATATATTGATGTCAACAAATGCACAGGCTGCGGCGAATGTGAGGCAGTGTGTCCCGTCGAAACTGACTCGGAGTTTGAGCTGGGGCTCGGGAAAAGGCACGCGATTTATCGCATGTACCCGCAGGCAATGCCCGGCGCCTTTGCGATAGACAAGAAGGGTATCTCGCCCTGCCGCGACGCCTGCCCTGCAGGTATCAAGGCACAGGCCTATGTGGCCCTGATGTCGCAGGGGAAATTTAGGGAGGCGCTTGAGGTTATACGCGAGACGCTGCCGTTTCCCTCAGTCTGCGGCCGCGTCTGCCACCACCCCTGTGAGGAAGCATGCAACAGAAAGGATGTTGACGAGCCTGTCGCCGTGCGCCAGTTGAAACGCTTCGCCGTTGACTGGGTGAGGGAACACGGCGAAGACCCGCCGGAAAGAATAGAACCCGACAAGAAAGAAAAAATTGCGGTAGTCGGCTCAGGTCCCGCGGGGCTTACCTGTGCACTTCGGCTCCTCCAGAAAGGCTATCCTGTCACAGTCTTTGAAGCATCAGACAAGCCGGGCGGGATGCTGCTCTCCTGCCTCCCCGACTATCGCCTTCCAAAGGATGCGGCGCAATACGACATAGACCGTGTGCTTGCCCATGGAATCGAGCTGAAGACAAACGTCGGGATTGGAAAGGACATCACCCTTGAGCAGTTGAGAAATGAGTACAAAGCTGTCTTCGTGGCGATAGGCGCACAGAACGCAGCGAAACTGCCTATTGAAGGAGTTGATGCAGAGGGCGTTCTCTACGGCATTGATTTCCTGCGTGCCGCCAAAGCGGGTGACAAGCATGAGAAATTCGGCAAGAACGTCGTTGTCATAGGCGGCGGCAACGTGGCTATTGACTGTGCCAATAGCGCACTGAGACTGGGTGCTGAGTCTGTCAAACTTGTCTGCCTTGAGACACGCGACCTCACATCAAGGGACAGAATGCCTGCTCACGACTGGGAGATAGAAGATGCTGAGGAAGAGGGCATTCAGATGCATGGCTATCTTGGCCCTAATCGTGTCCTGAGTGAGGGAGGCAGAGTAACTGGTCTGGCTACAAAGGTCTGCACTTCTGTCTACGATGAGGAAGGTAAGTTTACACCTGTATTCTCCGGTGAAGATGGTCCCACCTTTGAGGCTGATACAGTCATAATCGCAATCGGACAGAGAGCCAGAGTGGATGGATTCGATGAGATTGAGAAATATCGCGGCGGGATAATCAAGACTGACCCGCTGACGCTTGAGACAAACATTCCAGGTGTATTTGCAGGTGGCGATATTGCCCGCGGACCCGCCTCCGTCATTGAGGCTGTCGCACACGGCAACGAAGTCGCAATATCCATAGACAGATACCTCAACGGCCGAGATATCAGGGAAGGCAGGGAACTCAAGCCGGATGTTGCGGCTTTACCTGAGAGAAAGATTGAAAAAGTTGCGAGAGCCGTAATGCCCAAGCGTAAGCCTGAGGCGCGCAACAGGGACTTTGGGGAAGTTGAGTTGGGCTTCGACGAAGAGACGGCCATCGCAGAAGCGAAGCGATGCCTGAACTGTGCCGGCTGCTCCGAATGCCTCCAGTGTGTTGCCGCGTGTAAGGCGGAAGCGATTATCCACGAGGCTATTGAAGAAACAACTGAGATAGATGTCGGCTCGATTATCCTGTCCCCCGGATTCGAGGAGTTCGACCCTACGCCTCTGTCTCAATACGGATATGGCAGGTTTCCCAACGTGATTACCAGCACGCAGTTTGAAAGAATTCTGAGTGCAAGCGGGCCCTTCGCCGGGGAAGTTGTAAGGCCCTTAGACCGAAAACATCCCAAGAAGATCGCTTTCCTGCAGTGCGTCGGCTCCCGTGACACCACCTGCGGGAACGGATTCTGCTCCAGCGTATGCTGCACTTACGCTATCAAGGAAGCGGTCATAGCCAGGGAACATTCACCTGAAGTTGAACCTACGATATTCTTCATGGATATGCGCACTTACGGCAAGGGATTCGACAGATACTATGAACGCGCCCGAACGGAGCACAAAATCAACTTTGTAAGAGCAAAAGTCTCACATATTGAGGAACTCCCCGGTACGAAAAACCTGCGTCTTTCCTACGAAACCGAGGATGGCAGGATTGAGCACGAAGAGTTCGACCTGGTTGTGCTTTCTGTGGGATTTCAGCCGCCAGATACTCTCAAGGAGTTAGTCGAAAAGACCGGTGTTTCAGTAAATGAGTACGGTTTCTGCGAGACGAAGGAATTCTCGCCGCTCCTGACTTCCAAAAAGGGAATATTTGTATGCGGTGCGTTCAGCGAACCCAAGGACATACCGGAGACGGTTATGCAGGCAAGCGGTGCTGCCGCCGCGGCCGGCGCATTCTTGAGCTGCGCCCGAGGCACTATGGTGGAAGAAAAGGAATACCCGCCTGAAATTGATGTGTCCGGCCAGGAACCGAGAATCGGCGTATTTATCTGCCACTGCGGAATAAACATCGGCGGTGTCGTGAACGTGCCGGAGGTGGTTGAGCACGCGAAAACCTTACCCGGCGTCGCCTACGCAGAGGACAATCTGTACACCTGCTCGCAGGATACACAGGAGAAAATAAAACAGACAATCATAGACCAGAAACTCAATCGTGTCGTGGTGGCATCCTGCTCACCTCGTACACACGAGCCGCTTTTCCAGGACACTCTCAGGGAAGCAGGGCTCAACAAGTACCTCTTCGAGATGGCAAATATTCGCGACCAGTGCTCCTGGGTTCACAGAGAGCGCCCCGCGGAAGCGACACAAAAAGCGAAAGACCTTGTGGATGGTGCTGTGGCCAAGGCACGGCTGCTTGAACCGCTGACGCAGACTCTCATAGATGTTACACCAAGCGCCCTGATTATTGGCGGCGGCCTGGCAGGTATCACGGCAGCGCTGACAATTGCCGAGCAGGGATTCGAAGTCCACCTGATAGAGCGGGGGGAGGAGTTGGGCGGAAACCTGCGCAGGGTATTCTATACCTTGAATGGAGAGGACCCGCAGGAGCACCTGCGAGAACTGCTCAAAAAGATTCATAAGAGCAAACTGGTACACCTCCACGCCAACACGGAAGTTGTTCAAATATCCGGCTTTGTCGGTAACTACAAGACTCTCCTTTGCAGTAACGGGACTAACACCTTTGAGGTCGAGCACGGTACCATGATAGTAGCGACCGGCGGGAAAGAATACATCCCTGACGAATACGAATACGGGCAGAATGAGCATGTGCTGACACAGCAGCAGCTCGAGGGAAGGATTGCGATTGATGACAGCGGCCTGCGCAACAAGAAGAATGTCGTAATGATTCAGTGTGTGGGCTCCCGCAACGTGGAGCGCCCCTACTGCAGCCGGATATGCTGCAGCCATGCCATAAAAAACGCCCTCAAACTTCGAGAAAAGTATTCTGGCATGGACATTACAATCCTTTATAGAGACATCCGGACCTACGGGTTCAAGGAGAAATACTATCTGAAAGCGCGGCAGGCTGGCGTCAAGTTCATTCGATATGATGATGACAACAAGCCGGAACTCATTGATACCAACGGCGATATGAAAGTCGCAGTCCTTGACCCTGTTCTCAAGAGGTATCTCATAATAGATACCGACTTGCTGGTCTTGAGCGTGCCGATTGTTGCGCAGGACGATGCGGCCAACATCGCTGAGATGTTGAAAGTCCCGCTTAATGAAGATAATTTCTTCCTCGAGGCGCACGTCAAGCTGCGTCCGGTTGACTTCGCAACAGAT
>CAYWBA010000236.1:0-5197 GCA_964455955.1 uncultured Planctomycetota bacterium
ATGGCATCATCTCCCCAAATGTTGTCTGTCAAGCTACGGTTTTATCCCCTATGGGAAGTTCGACAATGAAAGAAGTTCCTGTGGGTTGGCCGGGCTCTGAACTCTTCTGACCGGCGGTCCTACTTTCAACGAGTATCTCGCCACCCATCTTCTTGACAATCCCGTGGCTCACTGAAAGCCCTAATCCAGTTCCCTCACCGGGGCGTTTCGTGGTGAAAAATGGGTCAAATATTTTCCTGATGTTATCTTGCGGGATGCCCACGCCTGTGTCCGTAATCACGATCCTGATTACCTGGTGCTCGCGATCGTAGCCAGTTCTCACTGAGACCGTTCCACCATCAGGCATTGCCCACATGGCATTTGCCACAATGTTTATAAATACCTGCTGTAACCTGCCAAGGTCAGTTCTTATCCTCGGCAGAGAGTAATCAAGGTTCTTTTCTATTTTTATCTTGTTAAGAGCACACTGGCTCTTGACAAGGGAAAGAAGATTGGCCAGTATCTCGTTCACATCTGCCACATCCGTTTCGAGATCGGATTGCCTGGAGAACTCGAGCAGTTCCTTTACTATCGATGCTCCGCGCCTGGCTTCCTCCTCAACCGCCTTCAGATTGCCGATAAGCTCCCCGTTGCTCTCGCCCGCCTCCTCCAGCGCCATCTGAGTATACAGAAGCATATTTGCCAGTGGTGTATTCAACTCATGGGCAACACCGGCTGTTAATATGCCAAGTGAGGAAAGCCGCTCTGTCTTCTGCATTTGCTCTTGTACATGTCTATGCTCAGTCACGTTGTTCAAAACCAGCAGCACCTGGGTCTCCTCACCCAAATGCAAAGCTGATGCCTTCGCATTGAAATACCCTGTTCCATCGCCGAGATTGAGTTCTATCGCTTTCTCGTCGAAAACTGTGCCTATCTGTGCCGTTCTGCGCAAGTTATCCAGGAGCTGCTGATTCCCGAGCAATTCTGCAAGCATGGTGTTCTGGACATCCTCCTCAGTCAGCTCAAATGTCTGAAGAAATATCTTGTTTGCAGAAATCATACCGAGCTTCTTGTCGAGTACTACAACAGCCATGGGAAGCATGGCAACAATATTGTCACTGTAAGACTTCAGATCGAGTATTTGCCTGTATCTTTCTCGCAGTCCGGCGGATACAGCGTTCGAAATGGCATATGTAGTGGCTGACACCAGCACAAGTACAATACTCCATATCAGGAGTATTGTGAACCCGAATGAACGAATCTCTGCGAACGCCTCTTCACTGTCCTGCTCGGCCACAAGTATCCAGTTGGTTTCAGGTATTCGTTCGCTTGCACCGAGCACAAGCTTGCCCCTGTAGTCAGTGTACTCGCCCGTGCCCGATGCTCCGAAATAGATGTCTCTGGATTCTCCCGGTATCGTATCCTCCAGCAGGCGTCCTCCAAGCCTCGTTCTTGTGAGGAAACACCCTTGTGTATCTATCAGGTAAGCTTCCCCGGTTTCTCCGGCCTCAAACTTCCGTAGGCGTTCTCCTACCTGTTTAAAGCTAACATACCCAATGACTGCCTTCTCTACTTGTCTCGACTTATCCCGGATTGGCACGCATATGGCAAGCACAGGTTCGTTCAAGCGCTTACACAGGAAGATATTTCCCCTGTGTTCTCGCCCCATCAGTGCCTCTGCCAAACAGGACTGGCGATAGTCGTAGTCCTCGACTGCACTTTCTGGCCCGACGGCAAGCAGAACGTTCGAAGAGGAATCCACAATTTCTAACCTCTTGTAGACCCCATACCTGGTCATGATGTCGCGCATTTGCCTCAGCAAGGCCTCATTATCCTTCAGATCACCATTGGATGCCTGATCTGCCAACAATCGCAGGTCGGACTCTCTCTCTCCCATGAACGCCTCAACTGTCCTTGATTTGGCGTGAACAACACTTTGCAGGTGCGAAACGACAGCATCGTGGATAAGATTCTTTCCCACCAGATAAGCCCCTATGCCAACGGCCGTCAGCGGCACAAGAGAGAAGAACAGGAACAGCAATATCAGCTTCTTGCGCAACCGCATCTCTTGCATTCCGGCAGGGGAATTCACTACTCCACCTTTCTCAGAAGTCCTTTCCTGTTCAATCCGATGTTAGCCTATTTCCCCTGCCAAATCAAACCATTTTGCTCTTTTGAGCTCCTGAAACCTCCCAATCGGCAATATCAGAGCAGCTTGCAGGGCAAATCCTTCGAGTGAAATTTCTACTGTTAGGGCAGCTATGTGAAAAGCGAGAATCACGGTTTGAGGTTATGTTTGCGCATCAGGTTCTGGGAGTTTCTGCGGTCCATACCCGTGTCTTTTGCCGCATTGGTGATGTTCCACTCGTTTCTCTCGTGCGCTTCCAGCAGGAACTTTCTCTCTATGTCCGCAGTCAATTTCTCTCTCCGTTGTTTCTTTATTTGCTTCAGTTGCTCGGCGGTTCTTGGTACACGGTTAGTCTTGATGAATTCTTCCGCTACGACACCGTGTGTCGGCAGGTCAGCTCGAGTGACGAGTTCCTCTTCAGCCATCAATACGACACGCTCGATGACGTTTCTGAGTTCCCTGACATTGCCAGGCCAGTCATACTCCACAAGCTGCTGCATAGCGTCTTTGGAGAATCCTTGAATCTTTTTGCGCATAGTGTTGCTGAACTGCTGCAGGAAGTGTAGGGAGAGGTCGGGGATATCCTCTTTCCTCTCGCGAAGAGGCGGCATCCGAACATCCCAAGGGAAATCGCACCCCTCTTCCGTCTAAGATGTTGGCAGATAGCTATAAGCTTTTAGTTGCTAAGCACTTCGCTTATGCTTGAGCAGGCCATCAAGGGTAAAGCAGATTTTATACATTGAGGTACATAGGGAGTCGCCCCGATGCAGTGTATTGATGAAAGTTTACTTCCCCCTTGATGACCTGCGCAAGACATCGGGGTAGTACTTTGGTGCGCTGATCGCATCTGATAAGCTTGGTTATTCTTGGTGTAAAATGCCCTGTGTCTCAGGAATTGCGCAATTATGAAATGAAAACCGGTGGCATACTCTTGTTATGTGAAACGGCTTCACTGATACGGTGAGTCTGCTCTTGCAGTAAATTAGTATTCCCAGGTATCGCTGCAGCAACCGAAGGTCTCGAATCCCCCGAAGAGCACAACCACGCCGCGGGCGGAATTATAACAAAGACAGGCTTATCTGGAGCGACCGCCTCGTACCTGTCCGCTGAGCAGGCACTAACTTGCTATTTCAGACACCAGACGTGCGAGTTATCAGATATAATAATGTACCCGTTTGCAGTAATCACTTCCCCGCCATAACTGCACGACCACGCTTCCGAGCCGTCGCTTCTATCGTAAAAGTAGGTAGCGTCTTGGGTCGGGACAATTACATGGCTTGCGGTAACTACAGGCTGGCCGGTGGCGGGGAAAGGCACTGTAATAATCCACGCCTGCGCGCCGGTCTGCAAGTTTATCTTTTCCAGCGTGTCGGTTGCCCGGCAGACAGCATACACGTACCCGTCTGCGACCGCGGGAGGTTTTCTACAACGGTAGGCTTTTCCCCATTTCTGGGTCTTGGTGGATATATCCCACGCTGTGAGCGTGTCGGATGTCAGAAGAATGCCTTCCGAGGCTACACACGGAACAGGACCTGAACGATGGTCATCGTTCCCGTCGTACATTGTCCATATTACTTCACCATCAATAAGCCTCGTTGCATAAATATTGTCAGAGCTATCATTCGGATAATGCGTGTAAGCCACACCGTCCCAGAGACAGAGGGCAATCGGATCCTTCTGGGGCAGGTCTGTAAACCAGTTCTGAGAGCCGCTTGACGCATTGAATGAGTATATTCCTCCATATGAACCACCGTAGATGTAGAACTTGTTATCCTCCATACACGCTGCCTCATGAGTTGACCACTGGGCTGACCAGGGAACTGTCCAGAATTCCGCACCATCGCTGGTGGACAGACAGTGGATAAGCTCATTGTTCGAACTGTCATCAATAACCTCGAAAAACACCTGTCCGTCAAAGACTGCCGGAGGACTGCAATTGCCCAGATCGGGAAGATCCTTTGTCCAGTTCACGTTTCCATCCGACAATCTGACAGCCTGGAGGGTGCGGTCTCCACATTCAAGGTAGTAGATAACACCGTCTTCGCCGCAGGGCCGTCTCACACCCCAGGGGTGCTCTTTTTCCCACTGGAGAGAGAGTGGAAATGTCAGGTCTGTGTGCTGGTTGTAGGCAGTATTCTGATTATTCCTGCCAAAGGTGTTCCAGTCGCTGGTCTCCACAATTATGTGATTAAGCTTCACTTCAGTGTCGCTGTCGCCCGGGCCTGCGACTTCCAGTACGACACTGAAGACCCCTTTGCTGTTGTAAACATGAACCGGGTTCTGCTCGGTAGAAGTGCCGCCATCCCCAAAGTTCCATTGCCATGACGAGATAAGCCCTGTTGACGCATCGCTGAAATTCACAGTAAGCGGCGGGGTGCCCGACCTTGGCGAAGCGGTGAAATTGGCTTCTACATCCAAGTTCACAGTGAATGTGCGTGACTCAACCGTGGAAGGGTCGTATTTGTTATCCACCGCGAACACGCGGAACGTGTGCTCGCCTGTCGAAAAAAACTCGAAAGTTACAGAAGTATCCGTAGTCCAGATATCAGGCGGGTCCTGGTCGAATGAATAGTTGTAACCCAGAACACTGCCATCGGCATCAGAACCACTCCAGCCAAACGCAACCTGCGTTGCATAAACTGTCGAGCCGTCCGCCGGCCCGCTTGTAATATTAACTGTGGGGAGTTGATTGATAATTGTGTTGTCCACACTGAAAGAGCCAGACTCGCCGGCAGCCCCCTCGTGAAAATCAGTCGGCGTCACCTTGATTTTCACCGTGTCAAGCTGCCCTGCAAGCGCAACGCCGTCTGCGCGCGAATCCCACATAAATACATGGCCTGTGCCGGCAGGCGAAGAGAAAAGCCCGCTCAGGCCGTCGCCACCCAGAGGCCACATTGTCGCTGCATGCCAGCTTCCGCCATTGTCAGTCGAGTATCGCACTACTGCTGTGCAGGTGTCGCCTTCAACATCGATAAGGGAGTAGTCTATCGGTATGTTGCCATACTCCACGCCTGCCGGGGCTGTGACTGTCGCATCCGGCGGCTCGTTGAATGCAATGTTGTTCAGGGTGAAAGAGCCGGAAACTCCTGC
>CAYWBA010000237.1:0-5192 GCA_964455955.1 uncultured Planctomycetota bacterium
CGGAGAACAGGCTGTTGCAGAAGAAGTCGCGGTTTTCCCCTTCCACTTTGACATGCAGTTCGGGCCTGGCGGCACGATATACTTGAGCCATAGCCCCGATTACTCCATGTTCGGACAGGGCAAGTATCCCAAAACCAAAGTCTCCGTCATAGACTCGCTGACATGGACCGCAACCCCTGTCCTGGAAGCTAACGGCCCTTCCTGCGGGCTCTGTTTTGGCTCAGGTTCGCTCCTGTACCTGGGCGGCACTACTTACACTTTCCCCGCTCCCCCGGGCACTGGAACTGTCTGGAAATTCGCCCCGTTTCAAATACAGGGTGTACTTGGGGGCGGCGAGGTGCTTGGCGAGGCCAGCGGCACCATGGCTGCGAGGCAGCTTACTACCACCCAGTACTCGCTGGTGGTTGACAACTCCAGCAAACTGTATTCCTCAGGCAGATATAATGGAGAAGCCCCTGTCCAGATTGACCTGCTTAAACCCCTCTCTCAGAACACTGGAGACAACTTCCCCCGGCTTGTGAGCCGGCAGCGGTTCAACGGCTGGGAAGTGCCATATTACTCCCAGATGACTTTCCAGAAAGGTTCAAACAAGATAGGGGCTGTTTTCTCAACAGACAGGGCTAAACATAAGGCGATAATTATCGAGCTGCCCGCACCGAAAGTGGAACCATAGGTATTCGCCTTGTAACTTCGACAGAGTGGCTGAGGTCGGAAATAATGCAGGAACAAAGGGCAGGTAAAATGAAGCACGGCCTTCTCGGGGCGCTGATTCTCGGCATCTTTGTCGCCTGCGGATGCAGTGACAAGGGCAGGTCGCCGCTGGTAATTCTCTCCCCCGATGAAGGGCCGCAGATTACAACGTATGACCCGGTGGAAACTTCCCAGGCAATGGATGAGCATACCCTGCTTTCCTTCCATTGCGAGGCTACTGACCCGGATGGCGATGCCCTAACGTACGCGTGGACCCGGGACGCAAGCCCGGTGGGAGCCGGAGGCGAGGACTGGACGCTCGTAGCAGCCGAGCCGGATGGCGGGACGACTACTCTTGTCCGCTGCACAGCGGCCTCATCCGGCGGTGAAGATTACATCCAGTGGACTGTCATAATAAACGAGGTGAATGACCCCCCTGTTGCCGACCCGGCGCAGTACACTACAGTAAAGAACCTGCCATATCCCCTGACTCTTACCGGGAGCGACCCCGAAGGCGGCGTTCTCAGTTTCGAGATAGTCGCCACTCCCCTCCACGGCAGCCTCAGCGGCATGCTGCCGAATATTACCTATACTCCTGACCTCGACTACGTGGGTGATGACTCGTTCACGTTCAAAGCCTTCGACGGCAGTAGCTACAGCAGTGAGGCAACAATCTCCATGCATGTCCGGGATAACAGCGCACCGGCCGCCGACGCCGGGCCTGACCTGCTCTGCGCGGCTGGCCGCGTCGCCAGGCTCGACGGCCGCGCCTCGTCCGACCCGGACAGTGACCTGCTTACCTTCGCATGGAGCCAGGTGGGCGGGACCACAGTCCTGTTAAGCGACCCGGCTGGCGCACGCACATGCTTCACCCCGGCGCAGACCGGAACGTATCAGTTCCAGCTCGTGGTAAGCGACGGCTTTGTCAACAGCCCTCCGGGTGCGGTACAGGTTACTGTCGAAAACGCGCCCGCTGTTGAAATTACAAACGCGGATGCTTTTGAATCGCCTGTTTCAGGAATGCAGACGCTCCAGGGCACGGCCGCTGACATTGATGGCGACCTTTCCGCAGTCAGGGTGAGCATAGACGGCGGGCCGTGGCAGGACGCGGCGGGCCGTGCAACCTGGAGTTACGGCTTTGCTGTTAATGTGACAGGTGATTCTTTCACTGGGCAGATTTTCGCTCGCATGCCGTATATCCGCGTGAAAGCGGCTGACGCTGCCGGGTTCGAGTCTGAGGTTGCCGAGGTAGGCGGCGACTACGCCAACGATGTGGTCTCCTACATGCCCGCCTGGGGACAGCACGTAAACAACACGGCGTACAACGCAGCCACCAGGCTCCTTGGCTATCCCATAGGGGGGGGCGGTAGCCTGCCGGATAACTCGAAGCTGCTCTCGCTTGGTGCTTTTGGCGGCTCGGCAATCGTGCATTTTCACAAGGGCATCGCGAATAACTCGCCGGACAGGCCCGCCGCAACGAACAATACTGACGAACTCATCCGCGACAGCATCGACTTCACCGTTTTCGGAAATGCCTTCTACTCCGGCGGCAACCCGCGCTCGCGCTGGAGCGAGCCCTGCTACATCATGGTAATGAAGGACGAAAACGCAAACAGCCTTGCCGACGACACCTGGTACCTCATACCCGGCAGCCATATTCACGACCTTGCAGCCCAGTTCGAGACCTGCACGTATCACCGCACAGACCCGGCCTATGACCCGCTCAACAAGCTGCATTACCCCGGCGCGGCGTACTACCCGGCCTACCCCGATTCAGTCATCGTGAGCGGCTACCACACCGCGGCACTGGAGGGCATGCCTGCCGTGCCCGGCGGGTCCTGCCGCGAAGTCGTCTGGGGTTACGGCGACCACTCGCCAGTCAATAAGCTCGGCGACCACAACGGCGACAACAATGCGGCAGACCCGGGCGAAGCCGGCACCCTGCCCGGCAAATTCTATGACATCCCCGACCACCCGTTCAGGCTCTGGATGTCCGCCGGCTCGGGCGGCGGCGACCCGATAGACATTTCCTGGGCCATAGACACAACAACCGGCCTGCCCGCAAACCTTGACATCATCCACTTTGTCAAAGTGGTCAACGGGCTCGGCGGCTCTGCCGGGCCGTTGGGCGAGCTCTCAGGCGAACTCGGGGCAATCGTAACCGCCATGCCTGACGGCTGCTGGCCGCAGGCGGGGCGTGATGCGGAAAACCGCGCCGGCACTGCCCGTAACGCACCGGCCAACCCGGTTATTCTCTGGAAAACAGATAGCATCGGCGCGCTCGACGGGACAGCCCCCGTAATCTGGCGGGACCGCGTCTTTGTCCGCTGCACCGATTCCCTCAAAGCCTTCGACCTGAACACCGGCGCCCCGCTCTGGTCCCAGCCCATTGCCGCATCTGCAGCAGGTGACGCCACCTCCCCCGCAGTACACGCCAACCTTGTCTTTGCCGCAAGCGGTAACCAGGCGTACTGCTTCCACCTTGACGGCGCAGGCGAATGGCAGCAAACCCTGAGCGGTACTATGGCAGGCGGCGGCATAATGGCGCAGGGCGGCCGCTTGTATGTTTCCACCCGCGACGGAAAAGTCATCTCAATCAGCCCCCATGACGGCTCGGAGAACTGGTCTGTGCCGGCCGTCCCCGGCGCACTCGACGCAAAGCCCGCATGGTCGCCCTCGGAACACATCTACGTCGCAGTTAGGGACACGGGCGCGGGCAAGGTGGCCCGCCTCGCAGCCGCCGATGGCGCGGCAGACCCCGTCTGCAGCGACCCCGACAGCCTCGGCGTCAGGCACCTGCTCTTCACCACCCTCGAGGTAAATTCGCTCGGAGAGACTGACGTGGTGCTTGCGGCGGCGCGCGATGACACCGGCGGCGGCAAGTTGCGCTGCCTGCGTGCGGACAGCCTGGCGCAGCTCTGGGAAGCCCCGCTGCCCGAAGGCGCCGGCCCGTCGGCCGCACTCGGCCAGAAAATCTACATCTGCTGCGGCCCGGCCGGGCAGGGGCAGACCATATGCCTCACCGGCGGTGACGGCTCCCGGTTGTGGGCAACGCCGGCGGGCGAAGGGCTCGGCAAGGCTGACACAGCGCCCGCAGTCTTTGGAAACGGCATCCTCGTGGCGGCCGAATCCAACAGAACTGCCCTGCTTTCACCAGCCGACGGCAGCAGTATCTGGCAGGCGAATTACAGCAGCACAATGTACGCCGCGTCGGGAGGAAAAATCGTCGGTATTACCGGCGGCAGGCTGTTCTGCATCTCAGACTGAACGCTAATTAGGAAAGGAGATTGTTATGAGGTGGACGTTAATACTGAGTTTCGTCATTGTTTCAGCACTCTGCACCGCCGCCCTGGCCGGCACATCACAGCAGTTCGGGGATGGCAACGCCTGGGATGGCAATGTCTACATTGACGAGATTGAGCTCCTCTGGAGCCTCGACCCCTCCAGCCGCCCCGGGCTCGGCCTCACCGCGTTCCTGCGCAGCACCCGCCCCTGCGTCTCGGACGACGGCGGCACCGTGTTTGTTTACGGCGACATCGCCCACCCCACGGGAAAAATCGTTGCCCTGAGCACCCTCTACGGCCAGGTGCTCTGGTCGGTCGAGGTCAACTCCAACGTTGACTTCTGGTCGTGCTCCTCGCCTGTTTACCACCAGGGTTACGTGTACTGGGCAGGCTCGGACGGCGCCGGCACCGCCCGGGTTTACAAAATTAACGCCGAGTCCGGCTCAACCGGCGCGGCGGAAGGCGGATGGGTCCGTGTCCTTCCCGACTCGGTCGAGATTGTGAACGCATCTCCCACAGTCGCCGGCGACAAGCTCTTCATCAGCTCCTACGGCGGGTTCTTCCCCGAAACCTGCTGGCACTACGCCTTGAGAACCTCCGACGGCTCCCTCATCTGGTCCCACAACGACGGCGGGCAGGGACAGGGCGCCATGGCCTACGACCCGGGCCGCAACCGCGTCTATCAGTCCATCTACGACTCCGGAGGCGGTCTGTACCACCTGAGGGCCTACAACGCGGACATCGGCTCCGTCGCGTGGACTGCGGCATGGTCTTTCGATAACAGCCCCATGCACTACGGAATCACTTACAGGGATGGCCGAATCTACGTCCAGGATTACAGCTTTGTAGGGGATGGCAGGGTCTACGTGCTCGACGCCGCGGCTAGCGGCACCACTATATGGACCGAGGCCACCCCGGTCTCCGGCACCAGCGTTCCAACCGTTGACCTCGACGGCAACGTCTACGTTTACGGCGACTTCAACACCACGGGCCAGACCCGCGCATACGACAGCTCCGGCAACATCCTCTGGACCTTCCCCCAGGGCGGCGGATGGGTAGGCTCGCCCGCATGGGCCGATGACTGCGTCTTCGTCGGCGACCAGTCCGCCAACAACCTCTACCTGCTCGACGACACTAACGGCAACATTCTCGCCACCCTCGCCGGCAGCGGCCCGGTCGCATTCGGCACCGGCATGTTCTTCTCTGTAGGCACTGACG
>CAYWBA010000238.1:0-5153 GCA_964455955.1 uncultured Planctomycetota bacterium
TCGTCGGATTTCTTTTTCATTCCGATATGTACTGTTTCCAGGAATGCGTACCAACCAAACCCCTCTCACCACACGACCAATTTATGATGTACGCACAAGTCTTGTCAACATAAAAATAAATTCCTCAACCCTACCCCGCCGCCGCCAGCACGCGATTGTCAAGAGGTATGGAGCACCACAGGGACAAGATTTCCAGTCAGGATACGAACCCGGTATTTTCGCGTCTGCGGGCGCGGCGGGGGTTTATTATTGTTGCGCGGGGCTGAGCTGGTCTGGTAATATTGGATGGCGGGTTTTGACAGTCAGAGAGAGACAAATCTGTTGAGAAAAGCAAGCGCAAGGCTAACATTCAAATACTTCGCGGCGCTGGCGGTTTTGTTTGTGTGCTTTCAAACCCCGGTTGCGTGGGGAGAAGATGGCGGGCACGGCGCAGGGCGCACTTTCTGGATGCTGGTATTTTACGGAGGCGTGGCGGCGCTCCTGCTTTTTGCAGTCTCGCTTGGATACGTGGTGTGGGTGAGGAGGCGGAATGCGAGGCGGATGCAGGCTGCACGCCAGCAGGAGGAGGTGCACGAGGCAGCCCTTTTTGAGACCCGCCAGCCGAACAACCCTGGCAATCCCGGTGGTTCGCCCGAGTTTTCCGCGGTAAAGACTGTGGACCCGCAGACGGGGAGGGTCATCTATGACATGCAGCCGGTCTCAGGCAGGCCGACCGAGGTTGGGACTTTTGCTTATGTGCTCATGGTTGGGGGGATTCTGGCTGCAATCCCGGTTTACGGGCTGCCTGCGGCCCTGGCGGTGCTTGTGCTTGCGCCGGTTGCGGCGCGCCGGTTCCAACCCTCGCTTGAGCGCGTGGTCGGGTACAGGCTGATTATGTTTGCGACAGTGGCTGCGGGCCTGGGGGCGCTTGTCTCTGTTCTCTCGAGCCGGATGTACTTACGCGGCAGTCTCCCTGCGCCTGCCGGGAGCCAGGCTGCCGGGTTCTCTCCCGCGGATGTGCCGGTACAGGTTCCGCTGGTGCTGATAGTGGTTCTTATCTTTTCAGTAGTAATGCACGAGTCCGCGCACGGCCTTACTGCTTACTGGTGCGGCGACCCGACGGCCAAGAAGCTTGGCAGGCTTTCGCTCAACCCGTTGAGGCACGTTGACCTGTTCGGCACTTTTATACTGCCCGTTATGCTCTTTCTCCTGACCCGCTTCGCGATTGGCTATGCCAAGCCAGTCCCGATAAATGCGAGCCATTTCGGGCGGCGCAGGCGGGACGAGATAATCGCCTCGACCGCCGGCGCGACCGCCAACTTCATGCTTGGGACATTCGCACTGGCCGGGCTTGTCGCCGTTGCATTTTTTCTCAGTTTGGCCTGGCCTGGCGCGAGGGTCTCGGGCTTTTCAAGTTTCCTGCAGTACCCGGTAATGGAAAACGTGCCGCTGCCGTGGCTGTGGTCGCTGCTTACGCAGATGCTCAAGTCGGTCGTTGTAGTGAACCTCGTGCTTGGGGCTTTTAACCTTCTGCCCATACCGCCGCTTGACGGGTCGTATGTCTTGGAGAACCTGCTGCCGCGGAAGGCCCGCTTCTACTTCCGGTTCCTGAGGGTCTTTGGGTTTGCGATACTGATAGTGCTGCTGTTTACGGGAGTCCTGGGCGGGCTGTTCGAACCCATCCTGAGGCTGATTATGAAGACATCCGACCTTATCCATTTTGTTTCACACCTGCACTGAGTCGTGCCTGGCTGATTCGGGGGGTAGGCGGCCAGCTTTGGCGTGCGAAAACGTTTTGCAATTGACATGGCGGCTGCGGGCACTATGATGTATAATATAATGGAGACAGCAGGGACCGGAGGGCAGCGATTGAGCCGCAAGGCAACAGGACAGGCCGGCGAGGAGGCGGCGGCGCGGTTCCTGCGCGGGAGCGGCTACAAGATACTTGAGCGCAACTTCAGTACGCCGCTCGGTGAGATTGACATAGTGGCGCTGGACGGCAAGGTGGTGTGCTTTGTGGAGGTGAGGACGCGCACCTCTGATGCTCACGGGAGCGCGCTCGAGGCGCTCACCGCAGCGAAGCAGCGGCAGATAACGAAGGCGGCGCTGGCGTACCTGAAGGCCAGGCGGCTTGAGGATGTGGATGTGCGGTTCGACTTTGCGGCTGTTACGAAGCCGCAGCATGGCCAGGCGCAGGTGACTCTGATAAGAGACGCCTTCTGGCCGCGAGAACTCAGCAGGGCAAGGCGGTAGGGTTTTCCCCATCTGTTGGCGGACTCTGAAATGCATCGTATTGGCATGGAACTCGGCCTGACGCAGAAGCTCGAGCAGAGGCTCAGGCTTGCGCCCCAGATTATCCAGTCCATACAGATACTCCAGCTTCCGGCCCTGGACCTGAGGGAGCTTATACAGAAGGAGATGGAGGAGAACCCGCTTGTTGAGGTTCGTGAAGAGGCCCCCGGCGATGCTGATAATCTGCCCGGGGAGGATGCACGCGAGCAGCAGCAGGCGACTGCGGAGAACGAGGGCCGGCTGGATGGCGAATTCTCCAAGCTCGAAGACTTGCAGGAATACTTCGACTACCAGCAGACAGCCCGAAGGTCCTACTTTCGGGGCGATAAAGACAGGAAGCAGGAGGCTATGCAGAACACTGCGGCCAAGCCTATAAGCTTGCAGGACTACATGCTGGGGCAGTTCAAGAACCTCGAGCCGCCTGAGAGGCTGGCAGCTATCGGGCACAGCATCATATACAATATAGATGACAACGGGTATCTCCTGTACCCGCTGGGCGAGATTATCGGGGTTGGCAGCACCGGCCCGCAAGAGGAGCTTTCGACAGCAACTGGCGAGGACGGGCGAGAAGGGGAACCCGGGTTGCAGTCTTTCGAGCCCGGGCCAGTGGACTCAGAGGCGCTTCGGGAAGCGGAGGAAGCGCTGGCCCTTGTCCAGCAGGTTGAGCCCCCGGGTGTAGGCGCGCGGAGCCTGGAAGAGTGCCTGCTTCTCCAGACAGGCAAAGGGAAAGGGTACAAGCTTGAACGCCGCCTTGTCCGGGAGCACCTCGACGATATCATGAACAACCGCATCCCGAGAATCGCCAAGGCGACGGGCCGTTCCGTGGAACGCGTGAAGGAAGCTGTGGAGTTTATAAAAGGTCTCAACCCGCATCCGGGGGCTGTAATAAGCGGTGAGCCTGCTCCTGTTGTCGTTCCTGACATAGTTGTAAAGAACGTGGAGGGCCGGTACGAGATCCAGCTCGAAAACACCTATGTCCCCGACATATACATCAATCCCACTTACCGCAAGCTCCTGCAGCAGAAAGGCAATGACCCCAAGGTGCGCGAGTACGTACGCATGAAACTCGAGGCTGCACGCAGGCTCCAGGAAGCGATAGAGCAGCGCAAGAACACCCTTTACAGAATTGCCAAGGAAGTAATTGAAATCCAGGAAGGGTTTCTCGAACACGGCATAACGCACTTCAAGCCGCTCAAGATGCAGGACATTGCGGACAGAATCGGCGTGCATGTCTCCACGGTGAGCCGCGCGATAGCGAACAAGTTTATCCAGACGCACAGAGGCGTTTTTGCCATGAAGTTCTTCTTTACCGGAAGCCCCCGTACGAGAGAAGACTTCTCTACCCGGACACTTAAGCAGCAGCTTGCCGACATGATAGTCAAGGAAGACCCCCGCCATCCGCTCAGCGATGCCGAGATTGTCGAAGAGTTCAAGCGCAATGGTTTCGAGATTGCACGCCGCACCATAACCAAGTACCGCAAGGTGATGAGAATTCCTTCTTCACGGCGGAGACGCCAATACTAAGAGGCCCCACTTACCGGCGCAAGTTGAGCGAGGAGGATTCCACGCAGCAAGTTTGAGGCGTTTGCAATTATACGGAGCAACTGGTGTGGAAATAACAATTATCGGCTCTGGTACAGGCGTGCCTTCGCTCCGGCGCTCTTCGCCGTGCGTTGTTGTGCGGACAGGCGAAAGTGTTCTGCTCCTTGACAGCGGGCCGGGGAGCCTGCGCAAGATGCTCAAGGCTGATATCTCATACAGCGAGATAACTGCAGCCCACTACACGCACACGCACGTGGACCACGTCAACGACCTGGCGCAACTGCTCTTTGTCTCAAAATACGGTGAGGACATGCGCACCCGTCCGCTGACGATTACGGGGCCGCAGGGTTTCAATGATTTCTACAAGCACCTCCTGGCGCTCTACGGCGACCAGATAATTTCCGACAAGTACAAGCTCACAGTAGAGGAATTTGGCAGCGGTGAGCGCCTCTTTACCGACTACAAACTCACAACACGGCCCATGCACCACATGGTGCCCTCTCTCGGGTATCGCATAGAAGACCAGAGTGGCGCCTCGGTGGTCTACACGGGGGACACAGACTACTGTGATGCGCTGCTTGAGCTTGCGGCCGAGGCTGGTGTGCTGGTTATCGAGGCTGCACTTCCGCCCGGCAAGGACTTCGGCGGGCACCTGGAACCCGAGGCTGCAGGCCGGATTGCGGCGGACTCACAAGTAGGGATGCTTGTCATTACTCACCTCTACCCGGTCTGCGATTCATATGACACCGAGGCGGAGGTGAGAAAAAGCTACCAGGGCCCGCTTGTCGTAGCGGAAGACTTGCTGCGTTTTGAAATCTGACTCCGCCTGTCCCAGCGCCTGCGCCGATTGATGTTCCTGCACCTGCCGGGGCCTGCCACAAATTGGGCTTGACAACACAATCCACAGGCGAATAATAGCGCAGAGGCTGCTCCACCCTGACGGGCGCGCCCTCCAGCAAGGCACAAGGTAGCACGAAATGTTAGCAGAAGGTGTATATATCTTGACTCTGCATCTTGAGAAGCTTGTGACACTTGCCGTTGGAAGGCTCGGGACATTCGAGTTTCCGCAAGGGTACTACATGTATATAGGCAGTGCCATGGGCGGCTTCGCGGGCCGCATCAACCGCCACCTGCGGCGCAAGAAGCGCATGCACTGGCATATTGACTATCTGCTTGAAGAGGCCGAGCTGCTGTGGATTGATTTATACGAGGCGACAGACAGCAAAGACGAATGCGCCCTGAACAGAAAGGTTGCGGATTTGCCGGGTGCGCGCGAGGTCTGCCGCGGTTTCGGGGCTTCCGATTGCAAGTGCCACTCGCATTTGCACTATTTTGAAACA
>CAYWBA010000239.1:0-5118 GCA_964455955.1 uncultured Planctomycetota bacterium
GGACAATAACCAATATGTACGCCGTTCTGCTGCAAATGCACTTGGGAAAATACCAGATAGCAGGGCGATTAACTCTCTGATGCGTGCGTTAAAAGATGGAGACTTCCTTGTTCGCTGTAGCGCAGCACAGGCTCTTGGCAACATAGGAGACAAGAGAGCAACTGAGATGCTCATCAATCGTTTGAGAAATAAAGATAGTAGCATAAACGTCCGCCGTTGTGTTTCACATGCCTTGGCCAAGATTGGGGATAAGAAGGCCATACCGCTTCTCAGAGAATTGCTCAAAGGGGATGAACACAAGACGGTTCAAGTGTTCGCTGCGTACGGATTAGCAAAGATTATCAAAGACCCTGATGCTTTGAGGTTTCTCTGTGAGTCTCTAAAAGACAAGGAATTGGAAGTCCGCTATTTCGCGGCTGAACTCTTAGGCAGGACAGACGACAAGAAAGCAGTCGAACCTCTTATCAATGCACTTGTGGATGCTAAAGCCGCAGTACGCGGAACCGCTGCACAAGCACTGGGTAGGATAGGTGATAAGAATGCGATTCGGCCGCTTACAAGGGTTTGGAAAAGCGATGAAGATACATGGACTCAGTTATGCAGCGCATGCGCCTTGTTCAAGATAACCGGAGATGAAAATATCCTCGATTTTCTAATCGAAATATTGAAGTCTGATGACATGCAAAGACGCGCCCACGCAGCCCAGGTATTGGGTGCGATATGCAACAAGAGAGCAGTTAGGCCGCTTATCAACCTGCTAAGCGATTCTAGCGTACTTGTACGGCAGTCTGCCAGACGTGCTCTGAAGGTCACAACAAAGCAGGACTTTTGTATGGACTACAACGAATGGAAACAGTGGTACGAGAAGAACAAGGAGAAATAGGTATTCCAAAGCTGCGGCGGTGGCGCAGCCACTCTTGGCAACCGCCGCAGATAGCATCATCCGCCCCGGTGAACGGGGCGGCTTTGGAAATTTTTCCCCGCCTTTGTAGTGAGAAAGCGAGTAATGGCGTTAGAAAAGTTTGTTAAATCTGCACGTGAGGCGCGGTTCTATGCGCGTGAAGAAGGCGGCTCTGTAAAGTGCAATCTTTGCGTGAACGCATGCCTGATAAAGCCGGGTGAGGCGGGCGCTTGCGCTGTGCGATTCAACGACAGCGGGACTCTTCGCAGCCTTGTGCATGGCAGGGTGGCTGCAATGCATCTTGCGCCATCGGAAATAAAGCCCTTCTTCCACTTCATGCCGGGCGCGCTCTGGCTCTCGGTCGGTACTATCGGATGCAACCTCCGATGCAAGGGATGCCAGAACTGGCCCCTGGCTCATTCCGATGCGCATCCCGGACTGCTTGGCACTGAAGAGGAAACAGCCGGGAGCCTGACGGAGAAGGCGCAACGCGCGCGCTGCGCGGGCTTGTCGTTTACCTACAACGAGCCGACTGTCTGGCTCGAGTTCACTATTGAAGCATCAGTTGCGGCGAATGCAAGGGGCTTGCGTTCCACCTACGTATCCAACGGAATGATGAGCAGCGAAGCGCTTGAAGAGCTGGTCGAGCACATCGATGCGTTTCGGTTCGACGTGAAGGCGTTCTCCCGGGAAACGCTCAGGAAGATTACAAACCTCGGCGACTGGGAGCAGGTGAAGAGAAATGCAGAGTTTGTTGCCGGTACAGACAAACACCTTGAGATAGTGACCAACGTGATACCGGGCGTAAACGACGAGCTAAGTGAGCTTTCCGAGCTTGCCTCATGGATAAAGGGCGGGCTGGGCCAGGACGTCCCCTGGCACATCACGAGGTTTCACCCGAGCCACGAGATGCTGGATTTCCCATCCACGCCGGTCGAGACACTTGAAAAAATTCATGAAGCAGGCAAAAATGCAGGTCTTGACTACGTCTATATAGGGAATGTGCCGGGACATGCATCCGAGTCCACGTATTGCCCGGAGTGCGGCAAGCTCGCCATCGAGCGCCAGGGTGTTTTCATTACAAGGGTTGCGCTTGACGGCAGCAGATGTACCGCCTGCGGGCATGAGATACCGATTGTCGCGCCGCCGGAATCGTTCGAACTGAAGAACTAAAGAAGCTTTTGAATGACTGGAGGACAGCTTGATGAAGAGATGCCCCTTCTGCGGCTCAAACATCCCTCTCACCGCAACGGAATGCACCTTTTGTGGAGAACGGCTTGAAGGCACAGGCGACCTGCCCGGCCGGCAGTTGGAGACCTCTTCTCCCCAGGTACTGACGCTTGTTATGGGGATTCTGGGCTTCTTCTGCTTCCCGTTCGGCATTACCGCGATTGTCCTCTGGTTCAGCCACCGCGGCAAGGTCAAGCGCGGGCTTGCCAGGCCGGACGGCTCAGCCACCGCGGGCATGGTGGTTGGAACCATCGGGCTGTGCTGGCAAATGCTCGTCTTTATCGGCATTATCGCGATGTGGAGCTTCATCTGTGAGGGCGTTGCTTACGGCGCGTTAGGGAGCATCCATAAAGCCCAGGAAGAGCACATGAGTATTAACGGCAGTTACGCCGTTGAGCTCGAGCAGCTTGAGCGATACGATGTACAATCGCCTAATGAGTTGGGGAGCCTCTTCGGCTACAAGTTCGAGCTGACAAGCGATGGCGAGTCGTGGTCATGTGTGGCCAGCCCGCTGGAACCTGGGGAAGAAAACAAATTGCATTATTTTTATATCGACCAGACCGGAAAGGTCCGCATCTCCGACAGTGAAGATATCGGCCCTGACTCGCCCGAATACGTGCTCCCTGGACAGTTCGGCAAACCCGGCTCCCCCAAGAAAGGGCGACAATGAGCTGTTGCAACGGTGAACGGGCCGGCCCGCCGACTGACCGAAAGTACAAACACCGCGGCTCTCCCACGCTGATTCTCTGCCTGGCCGTCCCGGGGCTGGTCTTCTTCCCCCTTGCCATTGCCGCCGCCATCATGGGCGCACGGTACCGCGCAAAAGTCGAACGAGGCGAACTGCCCCAGAGCAGGGCTGCGCAACTGGGATTCTTGCTCGGAGTGGCGCGAACCCTCGTGAGCATAATAGATATCGCCATCCTGCTCTACCTCCTGCCGGTGCTGCTAACCCCGGCAATTAGCGAATACGAGGACGCTGCGATGGCAGAACTACGCGACATATGCAGTGCGCAATCACGCCACTTCAAGCTCACCGGCAGCTACGCCCAAAGCATCGAGTTGCTCCACGAACGAGGCTTCCTCGAACCCAATCCCCGGCAGCCCCGCGGGTACCGTTTCGAGCTGTCTGTTCACCAGGATGTCAAAGAGTTCTCAGCCCGCGCTCACCCGGAAATCCCCGGGACAACAGGCAGGCGCCACTTCTATATTGACCACTCAGGTGTCCTGCGCCACTCGGACAGCCCGCAGGTCAACTGCAACTCCGCACCTGTCAACACCGGCCGCAGCCGGGGTGAATAACCTGCCGCAAGCGCCCCGACTACTGTCTCAGGCGGTCAGAATCGCCTTGACCGCGGACGCCATCTCGTCCCGCAACCCGGCGGTGTCCGCTTCAAGGTTAAGCCGCAGCACAGGCTCGGTGTTTGACTTGCGGACATTGAGCCACCAGTGCTCGTACGAGACAGTTATCCCATCGAGATAGTCAATCTCCCCATCGCTGAACTTCCCGGCAATCTCGCGTATCTTCGCATCCTTGTCGGCAACTGTGAAGTTCACCTCCCCGGTCGTGTAGTAGCGCTTGAGAGGCGCTATCATTTCCGAGAAAGGCATGCCGCTTTCGCTCAGAAGCGTCAGCACCCTGACCATCGCCATAAAGCCTGAATCAGCGTAGTAGTTCTCCTTGAAGTAGTAATGGCCTGAAAGCTCGCCGCCGAACGGCAGGTCTTCCTCGCGCATGATTGACTTCATGTAGGCGTGCCCCACCCTTGAACGCACCGGCCGCCCGCCGTTCCGGGCTATCTCCTCACGCACAGCCCGGCTCGAACGCAGGTCGTAAAGAATGCCTGCGCCCGGATACTTTTTCAGCACTTCCCTTGCAATCAGCGCGGTAACTATGTCAGAGCCGACTATCCGTCCCTTCTCGTCGGCAAATGCGCACCTGTCGCCGTCGCCGTCGAAAGCTATCCCGAGGTCGGCGCCGACTTCCCCGACCTTCGCTTCGAGGTCTGCAACGTTTTCAGGCTTGAGCGGGTTGGCCTCGTGGTTCGGGAAGGTCCCGTCCGGCTCGAAGTACATCTGCGTTACCTCGCAGGGCAGCCTCGCCAGCAGGGCAGGCAGGAACGCGCCCGTCGCGCCGTTGCCTGCATCAATAACGAGCTTCAGAGGTCTTATCTCGCCCGCAACCTTGAGCACATGGTCCAGGTAAGCCTGCGCGACATCATGCTCCCGGACCTTTCCCTTGTCTTGGGCCCTTTCGTAGCTTCCGCTTTCGACAAGCTCTTCGAGCCTGTTTATTCCCGTCTCATAGGCAAGCGGTATCGCAAGCTCCCTGCTGGCCTTGAAGCCGTTGTACTGGGCCGGGTTGTGGCTTGCAGTCGTCATCAAGCCCCCGGATGCGCCCAGGTGGCCTATCGCGAAGTAGCTTGTCGGCGTTGTGCAGAACCCGATATTTATTACATCAACACCCGCATCGGTCACGCCTTCAATTGCGGCCTGGGCGACTGAAGGAGAGGAGACCCGCATATCGCGCCCGACAACGACAGGCCCCTTGCCTATGTGCTGCGCGAATGCGTTGCCAATCCTGCGTGCAATATCCTCGTTGAGCTCTTCCGGGTAGATGCCCCTTATGTCATACGCTTTGAATATCCCCACCGTTTCCTCCTGAAGACAGTCCGCGAAGTCCGAGAGCCCAACATACCAGAACAAAGCCTCCCAGTCAAGCCGGCCTTTTCGTCCGCTTGCTTTACCCACACAACCGGGCCAACCGGCTGTGAAAACCGCCTGTAAACGTCTGTAAATAGCTTGTGTGGCTGTCAAACGGCGTAACATGCTTTTTACATAGGAACTTACAACAGCAGGCAATTCAAAACAGGTGCACCTGTTTACAGATTTACAAGGGGTCTCAGCTACATTTGCGCGGGACAGCGCGAGTTGGGAAATGACGCAACACCTTGGTATTACAGCAGGTTGCGTAAACTCAGATGTGGTGG